>NZ_CP025572.1:3946964-4034694 GCF_018336975.1 Marinomonas sp. CT5
CAAAATAAGCACAGCAATAAGCAAGAGACCATTGATTTGCTTGCATGGATTTCAATGCGTTTAACTTGAAGTGAGATGAATAAGGATGGCCTTTATGACGAAAACTTTCAACGCCATGTATTTGAAAAACTAATGACCAGTAACGGATTTGTCCTGATGACACTCCGAATTTACGACCGAGTTCTCTTGAACTTTCATATTGAGCAAGTGTGGCTAATTTTAACTTAAACGCTCTGTGGTATTTAGACATAAAAAGACCCCCAGTAATTGGATAGTCCAACTATTGGGGGTCACTTCAAAGTGACTCCCATCTAGGCTTTTTTAATGCCTCTACTTTTTCGTTAGAAAGCACTATTTTTTATCTTCGTCTTTAGTTAAAAATGTCATCAAAGTCTGACGAATCGTGTCGCTCTTGTAGCTGGGCACCATCACCAAAAGATTTATTCACAATTCGGCCACGCTGAACGGCCGGACGTTGTTCAATCGCTTTTGCCCAACGTAAAACATGTTTATAACTAGTGACATCCAAAAACTCTGCAGCATCATACAAATTACCTAACACCAAGTTGCCATACCAAGGCCAAATCGCGATATCGGCAATAGAATATTCTTCACCAGCCATGTAAGTGTTGTGTGCTAAATGCTTATCTAGCACATCTAACTGACGCTTAGTTTCCATAGAAAAGCGATCTATTGGATATTGCATCTTGGTTGGTGCATAGGCGTAAAAATGCCCAAAACCACCACCTAAATAGGGAGCCGATCCCATTTGCCAAAATAGCCAATTACGACATTCGGTTTTAGCAACAAAATCTTTCGGTACCAAGGCATCGAATTTTTCGGCCAAGTATTGCAAGATAGACCCAGATTCAAATACACGTGTTGGCGGTGTGGTGCTGTGATCCATTAAGGCTGGAATTTTGGAGTTAGGGTTAATTTCAACAAAGCCTGAACCAAACTGATCACCTTCACCTATATTTATTAAATAAGCATCGTATTCTGCAGCATTGATACCTAGAGCCAACAGCTCTTCCAGCATGATAGTTACTTTTTGACCATTGGGTGTCGCCAAAGAATGTAGCTGTAGCGAGTGCTTACCAACTGGTAATTCTTTGTTGTGCGTTGCGCCTGCTGTTGGGCGGTTGGTACTGGAAAATTTACCACCATTATCGGGATTCCATTGCCATACTTTGGGTGGGACATAGTCTTCATTTTTCATAGAATCAGAACTCATAATATCTCCTTAAAATATTTGCCAGCGTGAGGCATCCCAGCGATTAATGTTCGACAAAAGCTCGTTCGATTACATAATCTCCTGGTACGCCAATTTTAGGTGATTCTTTAAAGCCGAGCTCATCAAGTAAAGCGGATGTATCTTTTAGCATACTCGGGCTACCACAAATCATGGCTCTATCGTGAGCAGGATTCAACTGAGGCAAGCCAATATCAGCGGCTAACTTACCACTGCGAATTAGGTCAGTAAGACGTCCTTGATTGCGAAACGGCTCGCGCGTTACGGTTGGATAATAGACTAGTTTGTCTTTCACCTGTTCACCAAAGAATTCATTTTCAGGCAATTCTTTTTCAATAAAATCAGCATACGCCAACTCACTAACATGACGAACACCATGAATTAGGATAATTTTTTCGTATTGCTCATAAGCATCAAAATCTTGAATAACACTTAGAAAAGGTGCCAAACCTGTCCCTGTAGACAATAAGTACAAGTGTTTACCTGGATGTAAATCACGAGTCACTAAAGTGCCTGTTGGCTTACGACTGACTAAGACATCATCACCAACCTGTAAATGTTGTAAACGCGAAGTAAGTGGTCCATTTGGCACTTTAATACTGAAAAACTCTAAATGCTCCTCGTAGTTTGGGCTAGCAATACTGTAGGCGCGCATCAAAGGTCGCGTTTCGGTTTCTAAGCCAATCATGACAAATTGACCATTATCGAAACGTAAGCTTGGATTACGCGTGGTTTTAAAACTAAATAAATTGTCATCCCAGTGGTGAACGCTCAAAACGCGCTCAGTAACAAATGCACTCATGATTACCCCATTAAAATTTTTAGCGAAATTTTTCTTTTCAAATCTCAAAACCACGCAGTAGTAAAATGAATCTACCCAGCTATGTGAGTGATTGGTGGTCGAATCCATGAATAAGCGAGAGTTGAATTGATTAGCAAACATACTATAAGACAACTCTTTATTTGTTTAATTGATTATCTAGATGTCTTTAATATGCTCAGCATATATAAAAGCAAATAATGGCTAATCTTGAAACGAGACTTAGTCTGCCACCCAAATGTACAAAAAATAGGTCATTAAATAGGAAGATAGAGTATTAAACTGACAAAGCGAGTATCGAAAATCCCCAACAGATTTTCGAAAAACGACTATCTTCTGAAATGAAAAGTAAGAAAAATGCCACCAGCAACGACTAATTTCTAAACCGGAGAAAAAATTACCAAAATACCTTTTCTAATAATCAAAGGACTTTCTAAATGATTACTCGATATACTCTTAAGCTTTTAGGGTTGCTATTTGTTAGCAGCATGGCGACGTTTAGCCATGTTTCACAAGCCTCACCACAAACCATGATTGTCGCTGGCGGCTGCTTCTGGTGCGTAGAATCTGATTTTGAATCAGTCCAAGGCGTCAGTGATGTTGTTTCTGGCTATACGGGAGGGCATACAGAAAACCCAACCTACCGTCAGGTTTCTTCAAAAAAAACAGGTCACTTTGAAGCCGTCATGATTCATTTTGATGATGACATAGTTTCTCTTGCAGCCTTAGCAGACTATTACTGGAAAACCATTGACCCCACCGATGCTGAGGGCCAATTTTGCGATAAGGGCTCTCCATACAAAACGGCGATGTTTTACCAAGATGACCACCAGAAGGCCGTTTTTGACGCTTCTCTCGCGAAGGTAAAAAAAACAAAACCTTTTAAAGACACAATTGTTACTGAGATTCTTCCGTCCAAAACGTTTTATCCTGCAGAGGAATACCATCAGAGCTACTACAAGAAAAACCCTATTCGCTACGCCTTTTATCGTACTAGCTGCGGTCGAGATAATCGTATTGAAAGCTTATGGGGTGAAGTAGAAAGTCATCAAGACCATTAACTATCACTGATTACCCTCAATGTAATCGCCTTCAATAGGCACTGTATCGAAGACGAATAAATGTCAGCATTAATTTTAATGGCTGGCATTTTTGTATTTAACGCCACTCTTCTTGCCAATATTTCGCTCTACCTAAGTATCAATAAAGCGTTTTTTAACTAGGTTTAACGCATAGAAAATGAAGCAAATTGGCAATTCCCAGCAAAACTCTAGCCATTAACACTACGATAAGCCAGATTAATACCGCAACTCACGAAGTACTCAAAAAGTAACTAAAAGGAGTTATACAATGAAAAAGCTTATCCCAATTATCGCTGGTAGCATTGCTTTAGCCTCTCTAAGTAACGTAGCCAAAGCAGAAGACACTTATGACAATAACAGTGGCCTTTATGTTGGTGGTAACTATGGCTATCTAAAAGTAGAAAGTGAAGATGACTTTGACGATAACAACGACGTAGTACAAGGTATTGTCGGTTATCGCTTCAACTCTTTCCTTGCTTTAGAAGGTAGTTACATTGACTTTGGTAAGTACGGCGGCAGCGCAGCAAGCGCATCGACAACAGGTTATACCGCGGCATTAAAAGGTACTTTGCCTGTCACTCAAACAACCGAACTGTTTGTCAAAGCAGGTCAACTATGGCACGAAACGGATTACAACATTGCCTCAGTTAAAGGCAGTTCCGATGATAGAAGTTTGTTCGCAGGCGCTGGTGTAAACTTCAACGTAACAGAAAATTTATTGCTGAATGCCCAATACACTTGGTATGACGTCGACCTAAATGCGGACAACGTTTCTTCTGATTCAAAATTCGAAACAGACTTCAATCAAGCCAGTGTCGGTGCAGAATATCGCTTCTAAATCATTACGTTTCCCTAAAGAAAGGTTTGGCCCAATTGGCTAAGCCTTTCCTTTGTTTCTGCAACTTTCTTAACGAGAAGCTCTTTGACCCTTCCTCACTAAGCCTCTAGTATCTAGACATCTCATTTGAAGAAGATGCCAACTATGAACCCAATTCTTGAAGCTCAGTCAAACCACAAATCCATTCGACAGTATACAAACAAAGCCATTGATGAAGCCTTACTAAAACAGCTCATCCAATCCGCACAAGGCGCCGCTTCCTCCAGCTTTATTCAAGCTTATTCCCTTGTCCAAGTAACCAATAAAGAAAACCGCCAAAAAATTGCCACTCTGGCCGGTGGTCAAAAATGGGTGGAATCAGCCGCAGAGTTTTTTATTATTTGTGCCGACCTAACTCGTGTTCAACATTGCTGTGTTGAGCAAGGTCTAGGGGCACTAGAAGGCAACACAGAACACTTTATTGCCGCCACCACCGACGCGACTTTTTTTGCGCAAAATCTCATGCTGGGGGCGGAATCCGTTGGCCTTGGCGCGGTATTTATTGGCGGTATTCGTAACGATCCAGAGCAGGTCGCCGAGCTATTAAACTTACCAGAGCAAGTTTACCCCATTTTTGGACTTTGCCTTGGTTACCCAGATACCCAACCAGATCTCAAACCCAGACTGCCAGTAGAGGTGATCCTTCACAAAGACAGTTATGATAACAACCGCTGCGCCGAAGATGTAAAAGCCTACGATAATCAAATGCAGGCTTACTATGAAAGCCGTGGCGATAATCAGAAAAATAGTAATTGGTCTGAACAAACGGCTGCCGCTGTGCAGAAAAAGAAACGTGAACATATGCTAAGCTTCTTGCAGCAGCGCGGCTTCTTAAAGCGCTAATACAAAAGCATGAAATCATCATTAACCTAGATAAAAGGAAAAAACATGATCACTACAGTACCTAATGTTGTCTTTAAAACACGTGTTCGTAATGAAGAGCTAGGTGGCCCAAACCCATTTGAATGGAAAGATGTAACAACAGCCGACTTGTTCGACAATAAAAAAGTCGTTGTTTTTTCTTTACCAGGTGCCTTTACACCAACTTGTTCAACCTCTCACCTTCCACGCTACGAAGAACTTTACGAAGAATTTAAAGCACAAGGTGTTGATGCGGTAATCTGTGTGTCTGTAAACGATGCCTTTGTTATGTTCCAGTGGGGCAAAAGCCAAAATGCGAAAAACGTATTCTTATTACCTGACGGCAACGGTGACTTCACTCGCCAAATGGGTATGTTGGTTAAGAAAGAAAACCTAGGTTTTGGTATGCGTAGCTGGCGCTACTCTATGCTGGTTGAAAATGGTGAAATCAAGAAAATGTTTGCTGAAGCAGGCTACCAAGACGATGCACCAAACGACCCATTCGAGGTATCGGATGCAGACACTATGTTGAACTACTTAAAAGGAAATTAAATTTTATTCCTTGCATTTCAACTATAATAGAAGGGAACATGCTTAAAGCATGTTCCCTTTTTTAATCAACTCTACTTTATAGTGAACACAAAAAATAACACAATTAAATTCTTCTAGTTTTACAACGCTCAATTATAATAAGAAAAATTTATGTATTTAAAATATCAAAGTGACTTAAGTGAAGACATCATAAGGTATTAAGGATGTTAAATTATATTAGGAATAAATCCATAATATTAGACATGATCTTCTCTTCTCTTGTTAAACCTTCCTGGAAGAGCCTACTCTTTTTCATCAGCATTTCGGTTTTCCTCAGCATTTTACTTCATAACTGGAATCAATTAGTCACTGAAGAAAGACAGTTGAGCAACTATGTAAAAAACATTACCAATCGGGTAACACAATCTTCCTTTCAAATGAAAACAGCCATTAATCTTGCCAATCAAGTCGACGCTGCCGTTTGCTCACCTAAAGACATTCATTCATTAAGGCAGATTTTAGCAAACTATCCCTATATCAACGATTTAGGGAAATTATCAAAAGATAACGAAGTACTTTGTAGCGTCTTATGGGGTAAGATATCAGAGCCAAAAAAGCTTCCTGACAATCACATCAAAGACACAAACTTCGAAAGAACTTGGCCATTAGTCAGAGGCTTATTCTCACCAAATCAAATACGCGCTGTGTTTAGTAATGGCAACACTTTTGCCGTTGCATCGCCCATTACCTTCTTAGGCATCTCCCGACACTCGTCAAAAATCGGCAGCGTTATTTATGTAAAACAGACGAAAAAGATTTACCAAATCTTTGACGATATTACTTACCAAAAAGCACAACAAGTCATTGCTAATGGCTCGACCAAATTACCTTGGCTGACAACACCAAATTCATTGTTGATCACTAAAAGTTGCCCGACCAATTACGAGTTTTGTGTCGCGGGCATAGACAGCAAAGTCGGTATTTACGATATGAGCTTGGTGGATTGGATAAAAATGGTGCTATATGGCGTCTGTATTGGTGTCATCTTGTCTTTTGCCATCACACTTTTAATTTCAAATCGACGCACACTTATTTACCGCTTGAAATATGCCATTAGAATGAATGACATCTATTCTTTATATCAACCCAAAATACACCTAAAAACTGGAAGAATTATTGGTGTAGAAGCACTAGCAAGGTGGGACGATAAAGAATTAGGAAGTGTATCACCAGACCGCTTTATTGAGTGCGCTGAATCTCACAATATCATTAGCAAATTAACCAAAAACCTCATTATTAAAAACTTACAACAAATAGGCCCTTTTTTAAAACAAGACGCACAATTCTCACTTAGCATAAACCTCACGGTAAAAGACTTATCGGATCAAGATTTTCTCAACTTTATCGATAGGCAAGTAAAAAGAAATGGCATCAATACCGAGCAAATTATTTTTGAGGTAACCGAGCGCTCGGCGGCTCAAAATAATACCCTTAAAAATGCGACGAAAAGCTTTTTACGCAAAGGCTATAAAATATCACTCGATGATTTTGGTACCGGATTTTCGAATTTATCTTGGCTTACAACATTTGAGCCAAATGAAATAAAAATAGATAAGATGTTTGTTCAATCAATTGGGACGCAGACCGTCAGTCAGATTGCATTAAATGGAATTTTTCAATTGGTGGGTAGTTTAAACGTAAACCTTGTCTTTGAGGGAATAGAATCCACCAATGAAGTGGATTACATTCTTCAATTTTCTCCTAATGCCGTAGGCCAAGGTTGGTTGTACTCCAAAGCTGTTGATATAGACACCTTAGAGGAACTCCTAAAAACTCAACCTTATATGGATTCCTCTTACCTAGCCGATAAAAAAGACTAAAGTTTGATACAGCCTAAGTCGTAGCTAATTTTGTCTGCGCTCTTTTTCAGCTCTGTAGTAAGCGCCATAATCGCCGACAGTGAAGATGAAATATCATCGATATTTAAGTCTATCTCATTTGGGAATTCACGCAGTAATACGCTTTTCACCTGTGCCAATTGCAGCTTAATGCTCACTATGTGCTCAATAAAAGACTCTAAAGATACACGTTGTTTACTAAACGCATCTAAAGCCTCGATTAATTCTCGATCAGACTGACTGACCGAGCTTTCAATGAAGGCAATGTCATCATCAAGTTCATTTAAAGAAGCCTTCGTGTCGCTTAACACAGAGTGTTGAGAAAATGCATTATCAGAAGCAACTAACTTCTCTTCAAGTTGACTTACCTTATGGCGTAACACTTGTAATTGCTTGGCGTCATTGCTGATTCCCCCGGCTATTTTCGTCAACTCTTTCTCATTATTCGAATGAATAAGGGTATTATCAGAGAACCGACTCGCCACCATATCCAAATATTGTTCACTTTTCGTCAGTTCTGAATAGGCTTCTTGAATGCATTTCTTATTGTCGGCCAATCCTATGCTAATTTGCTTTTCCTCTTGATCCATCACATCAATAAATGTTTCCAACTCTTTGCTCACGTTGCTTAATTTAACGCTATGCTCTGCTATTGTTTGTGTTTGATGGCGTAAAGAATCGAAAATACACTGTATGTATTGATAGAGGTTGACCAACATAAATAACAAGCTGTTTTTTGGGTAAGACTTGTTTTTTACAGCTTGAAGCCCTTCGTTTTCGAATTGCTCAGCGAAACGTATGACATTCTGCGGATCATCTCCTAATTGATGAATAATGCTTCGATACACCCAGAATATTCCAGCTAATATCACCAAAAGCATCGCCGCCGACGCCAAAATAAAGTAACTGGCTAACTGATTGGCTTCCGCCTCAAGGTCATCAACATACACCCCCATGCCCAACATCCACTTCCATTGCGGCAGTAACGTCATACCATTCACTTTGACGAATAAGGCATTAGAATCGGCTTTTTCACTCTCGCCCACCACAAACATAAAATCATGCTTGTTCAAATAATCAATGTACTTCACATAAGACCGTTGAAAAACACCGACTACCTTGTTTTTAACATGCACACGAGCGATACCATTCGCATCATTCGCCCATAAAAAATTGTTACCATCTCGCACACTTGAGAGTAAACGAATAACATTTTCTTCCGCTTCCTCTCGTGACATTTTATTAGCTTGCTCTAACTCGACAAAATGACGGGCTTGATTAACAGAGAAGGTTAAAATCGATTGTATCTCATGCTTTCTAGCTTCAATTAATTGATTCTTTAATGTATTAACGGCAAAGATATAGAAAAAAAACATCGTAATTGCCAATAAACAAACAATTACACCAATTTTCTTAGAAAGCTTCATACCTAATCACCTAAAAAGAATAAATCGTCATTAAATCACTATACATTTCTAGGCAATTAAATAAATAGCTATTTACCTATTACACATAAAGGAAACTATAAATGAAAAGCATATTAAGAAGAAAGGCGTTGCGTTGGGGATAATGCCCTAAGCAATTCATTAGACTCACCCTCCATAGCTCGGATCAATAGCCGCGCCGTTGTTGGACCAAGTGTAAAACCTTGGTGACCATGGCCAAAATGAAACCATAAACCTTTATGATTTGGTGCTTCACCGACCAAAGGCAACATATCCGGCATACAAGGACGAGTTCCTACCCATTGAGGCTCTACTACTTGCTCACCTAAGTCGATGATCTCATTCAATGCCTTAGCGCCGCGCTTTAATTGTTTTGTGTCTATGGCGGAATCAAACGGAACCAATGCCGCCCCTGTAGTGACTCTTAACCCTTTTACCATTGGCGCAGCCAACACACCATTCGCTACATCTAAAAATGGCCTTTGGAGTGTATTGGGCGCATTAAAATGACCATGATAACCGCGTTTGTAAACCATAGGTATGTGATAGCCAAAACGTTTTAACAATTCTGGAGACCAAGGCCCTAGTGCCACGACCACTTGCTCAGCTTTAAGCTCACCATCACTGGTTAGAATTTGCCAGCCAGACACCGTATGCTGCAAGGTGCTGGCATCGCCAGAAACCAAACGGCCGCCTTGTTTAACAAATAAATCACAGTAAGCCTTGGTTAAATCACCAGGAGAAGAACAGCTCCAGCTTTGCGTATAATGCACCGCTCCAGCAGGCGCTTTCTTAAGAGCCGGCTCTTTGTGCAGATAACTTTTTCCATCATAAATGTTGGATGTAACCCCATACTCGGCCATCAAAAACTCGGCTTTTCTGACGGCTTTCTCAAACACTCTCTTGTCACGATGCAACATAACCAAACCGCAATGATCAATTAAATGCTCAGACCCTGACGCGTGAATAAGAGGATCATGATCTGCGGTAGAGCGAAAGGTTAATTGTGAGTGGATGCGAGATATTTTTGCGTGCTTTTCTGCGGCTGAATGACGAAAATAAGACCACAAAGCCGGTGCCATTTGTAGCGCTCCGCTCATTTTCCAAGTCACATCATTACTGATCTCGAAAGCGTATTTGCACAAGGTCGCTATATCTCTAGGTAAAGCATATGGCTCAGCCGCTTCCACTTGAATCATGCCCGCGTTGCCATAACTGGTTTCAAGGCCCGCATCCCTTTTATCGACAATGGTTACCTGATGACCACTAGCCTGAAGCGCCAAAGCCGTGCTCACTCCCACCATACCTGCACCTAGAACAATAAACTCTGCCATATATCTACCTCGATCTCGATGCCATCATAATGGAAAAACACTCTCCAAATCTCAATAAAAGTATAGACGAGACAGTCAGTAATAAATCAGTGACCTAAATTAAAAAGCATAAAAACAAAAAAGGGCCGTGAAAAAACACAGCCCTTACACGTAATAAACAAGATTAGCCTAAGCAACTTTGGACTTACTTTCTCCTGAGCCATCTTTTTGGTACTCAAGCACACCATTACTTGCTTGGTTGATGGCAATGCTTCTTGGTTTCATCGCCTCAGGAATTTCTTTCACCAAACTAATGGTCAGTAATCCGTTCTTAAGCTCAGCACCGGTCACCTCAACGTAATCGGCAAGATTAAATTTGCGCTCAAACGCACGGTTGGCAATGCCTTGATGGAGATATTTGTGCTCCCCAGAGTCCGCTTTTTCACCACGAACAGTGAGCACATTTTTTTCCACCTTAATATCCAAATCACCTTCTTCAAAACCCGCTAAAGCAAGCGAAATGGCGTAGCGGTTATCATCAACCACTTCGATATTATAAGGTGGGTAACCCGCAGAGACATTATCAGCTGTTAGCGCACTATCAAGTAAAGACGCTAAACGATCAAAACCAATACTGCTGCGATATAGAGGGGTAAAATCGATTGAGTTCATAATAAATCCTCCTAATTGAAGCAAAATACTAATCATCAAAAGTTGTAACAGACACTCCCTTTTAACTAAGACGAACCCGTTACATTGCTAAAAATAGGATCAACAAAAAAATTTTCAAGGCGTTCTTTTAGAAAAAACGTCCTATTTTTAGAGCTAATTTTTATAAACACAATATCGATTCAACCTACTAGCTCACCAATTCATCATCAACAATCATTGACTAATAGCTCAACAATTACTGTGTATTTCTCCTTCTTGATAAACGCTACCATAACGGCAAATTACTCAATATTACTTTGAACATTCGTTGTTTAAAGCGGCACTATTTATGGAGACAACCATGTCACACCAGATTATTACTGATCTAGAAAAACGCTATACAACAAAACACTACGATGCGTCCAAACGCATTCCGCAAGCTGATTTAGAAGTGATCTACGAAGCAATGCGCCTATCACCTTCTTCTATTAACTCACAGCCATGGAAATTTATCGTGATTGAAAGCGATACAGCAAAACAGCGTTTCCATGATACTTTTGCCAACAAATTCCAGTTCAATCAAAAGCACGCTAAAGAAGCCTCTCATATCATCCTTTTAGCGCACAAAACTCACTATAACCGCGAGGACTACGCAAAAGTTGTCGATAAAGGTATTGAAGATGGTCGCACCAAGCCTGAAAACAGAGAGCAAGCATTTGGTGGTTTTGCTTTCGTAGAAATGAACATGGATGAGAATGGCAACACCTCAGGGTGGACAAAATCTCAAGTGTACATTGCTCTTGGCAACCTAATGCACACAGCAGCTCGCCTTGGTATTGATTCCACACCTATGGAAGGTGTTGACCCAGAATTGATCGGAGAAATCTTCAGCGCAGAATTAGAAGGTTACCAATGTGACGTAGCGCTCGCCATCGGCTATCACCATAAAGACGAAGACTACAACGCTGCATTGCCTAAGTCTCGCCTAGCAATGAATAATGTAGTAACTGTTCTTTAACAACCTATTTTGAACACCAAAAAGGGTAAGTCATAAAAGCGACTTGCCCTTTTTTCATACATCTTGATAGAAGAGACTCTTCAACTGCCAAAGTATCAAATGTGTTTACGCCAAAACTCGATATATTTGGCAAAATCCAGCAGCACGCCCAGTTTTAGACTATTCAATAAGGGTACGATTTCGACCTAAGCTTTTTGCTTTATATAAAAGATCATCAACTCGCTTCAGAAGTTGGTCTTGGGTTTCTTCTGGTTTAACTTCAGCCAAGCCAGAACTGAATGAAATAGGGCCATTTTGCAGTGTCATACTGGCGAATCGGTCATGGAGCATTTGCATTTTTTGATAAGCATCATGAAGTGTAAATGGCATCATTAACATAAACTCTTCGCCGCCGGTACGAA
This sequence comes from Marinomonas sp. CT5, assembly GCF_018336975.1. NCBI lineage: Bacteria > Pseudomonadati > Pseudomonadota > Gammaproteobacteria > Oceanospirillales > Oceanospirillaceae > Marinomonas > Marinomonas sp. CT5. Next base: position 3,959,114 of record NZ_CP025572.1, read on the forward strand.
ACGCTAATGCATTATTTTCTTTAGCCATTTCAGCTAATAAAGTAGAAGCTTTTATAAGCACCTCATCACCATATTGATGGCCCCATTGATCGTTAACCTGTTTAAAGAAATCAATATCTACTGCCGCAATAGTGAAATACTCTTTAGTTTCCTTCCATTCGACAAAGCTATTTACAAAGGTTCGACGATTAAGTAACCCCGTCAATGAATCTTGCTCAGATAATTGCCTAAGCTGTTCTGATAATTGCTCTACTTTAGACTGTCTTAACAGAAACTTTTTAGTCAAACTTTCCATCATTAACAGCATAAAAATACTTGTCACAATAGAAGTCGAAGCAAGATCAATTAAACGCGTTTCGTTATCCGGGTAAGGCGAAATTAGTTCAGGGTAATAGTATTCAATAGTAACCAATGGGATGGGGACAAAAACAGAAAAAAACTGGCCAAAATATCGATACGGTGGATGGTTTCGAAATGCCACAGAGATGTACATGAAAACACAGATATTTAAGAAAAAGGTTGGTCCATAAGAACCACTATTTAAGAACCAATTAATAGGTAATGTGATCGTCGTAATCATCACCATAAAGATAACAGCCATACGCTGATAATCATTATACCAACGAGAGCGATACCAAACGCATAATGTACCGGCGGACATAGCTAACTGTATGCCAATATTTAAATAACCAGATGCGCCAGTGACGTAGTTAATCGCTGCGGCATACAAGAAAGCTACTGAGACGATTAATTGCACCGCATGCTGAATATATTGCTGCGGGTTATCCTTACTTCCAAGCAACCAACTTCCTATTCTTTCTATCATATTTCTAATCCGTTATTTGGAATAATAAGAATATATATCACCCACCTATTGTTCGGTTTTCTATGCTCAGGGTCAAACAAGTGGAGCAATAAATTAGTATTTTTCTAACGTGCTATCTTAACCAGCATAAATGACATAAAAAATCCCCACATCGTTTTCACAACATAGAGACTCTTAAACTATAAACTGCGGATATCAAAAACGAAGGAGCTGACAGCTATGTAATAAAAGACTGTTTTACTAGCAGGAAATTAGCTTGCTCTTTCTTTAAGTTTTTACTCATGGTTTTACTTAAAAGAAATCAGTTCATCGGTCGTAGTCGCAGATATTTTGACACCAAAGCTCGCTATATTCGACAGAGTGGCATTGTGATGCGCTCTAATCTGCTCTGCACGTGCATGAGGTTTATCATGGGTTGTATGTGCATTAGAAACGAGGTCAACCGAATAACCTAAACCTGCCGCACGTCTAATAGTTGTATCGACACAAAACTCAGAGGCATAACCACAGACAATCAAATGCTCAATACCATGATGCTTTAATAAAGCTTCTAGATCAGTTCGCAAAAAAGAATCCGGCGTCGTCTTGCGAATAAATTCATCGCCCTCTTCTACCTTTAACCCCGCCTGCAACTGCCAACCAAGGGAACCAAACTCAATCTCGGAGCCTGCTTGTTCATGCTGCACATGGATCACCGTAACATCGTTAGCACGCGCCCAAGACGTAACACGGTTTATCCGCCCAACAACAAGATCAGCCTCAAAAGGTCGAGGAGAGGGATCGAATAAGAGACTTTGAACATCAATGATAAGAATGGCCGATTTCATAAACCCCTTCCCTTTGTGATGAAAAATTCTATTCTATTAAATCTTTATAAAAGCCACCAACAAATCAATCACAAAGACGCACAATATTCTTCACTAGAGCCAACATAATTAGCAATATCCACTAAAGCAGCCTTATGCTCAGTTATCACTTCACTTCCCAATATACGACGCATACGAAAATGCGAGACAAAATCACTTTTTCCTTCTAAGTAATTGGTTAATGCCAAAATCTTATCTTGCGTTGGTAGATTAGGTAGAGAATGCGCTGAGGCATTCTCCATCCAGCATGCGAAACGTTGTTTTAAACCTTTGCTACTGCGATCATATACAGGTGGGGGAACAGGTTGTTCTAATGTATCAAGTTTCGCTTCTATGACGGTACAGTCAAAATACACCGAGGCTTTGTCACACGAAGAGCCCTTGAATACATCATCGAAATAAACAATCTGTGTTGGGGTTTTCGCGTCTTTTCCTTGTCGATTGAGATAGCGACTAATATGAGACTGGTAGATGCCAAATTTAAAATAGGGTGAGCCTCCTTTTTTATCTCTAGTTGGCCCAACATATTGGTATCTTGGCACCGTTTCACCATTCACATAAATTCGGAAAAAGCCTCTGTAATCAGGTTTCCAATTAGCATGGACTAGAATATCCGTCCAACGACCTCGCATTTCGGCATCGGTTAATAGCGGCTTGTTTTCTAAAGTGGACCCATGCATCTGTCGATCAATATTGTAACCGCTCTTTTGACCAGAATGGATTGCAGAGGTTTGAAACATAAATGGAGGGGAAAAGGTATCTCGTTGATGGAATTGCCCTAAAGTGACAGTTGCAGGCGAAATACTTTCAAGCTCTTTGGGGATATAAATAGACCAATTAAACCATATTTCACCATTAAAGTTTTCAGAAACATACTCATGACGCTGACGATCTTTTAAGCAATCATTCCAACTTTGGCTTCTCCCGCAATCACCATTTCTTACTTCAAAACGCAAAGAAGAATCACCTGTCCTAACTGGCTCACCATCAGCTACATACGCTGTTGTCACTCCATAAGATTTGAAACCTATTGGACTCGCCTTCGTTAAAGATAAATTTGAATCTGGTCCAACTGAACTACAAGCACTCAGAAATAAAAAGCTGCTTAGAATCAGTAATATTTTAATCCGATTCATCAATTTCCCCATGAAAAAAAAAGCGTTTTATCAATCTAATAAACTAGCCTTTTTTCAGATTGATTTATTATTGATTAAAAAACACTCATTACATTATAAAAATGAACACTGGATAAAAAATAAATACATAAAGAGAGAGCTAATGAGGCTTAGAAACTTGAGTTTGGTCCAGCCAAAAAGGCTAATTCCTCAGGGGTAGATGTTCGACCTAAAATGGCGTTTCTATGTGGATAACGGCCAAAACGATCCACAATTTTTTTGTGTTTTAATTCGAAATCCAAGTTGTTAACAATTCCCAAATCTCTAAAGAGCTTTACCGCTTCTTCATGAATCACAGCGGACTCACTATGCATAAACGGCATATACAAAAAGCTTCGCTCAGTTTGCGTCAGCGCTTGGTCAAAACCTTTGAAAATAGCCACTTGCGCCAAGGCTAAAGCCATTGGGTCAGCCGCAAAGGACTCGGGCTGATCGCGATAAATATTACGAGAAAATTGATCAAGCACGATGATTTCCGCCAAAGCACTTTTGGCAGAATAACGCCAAGAAGACAGCTCCCCTTGAACGGCTTGGCGATGGAGCTTGCCAAATCGAGTGAGGATTTTATTATCAAAGTCGGTGTCTTTCTGAAACCATTGTTTTGGCTCAATATCGTTAAACCAGAAATCCAATACTCTTTGATACATAACATCAGCCTCAAACTACCAAGTAACTTAAAATATAGTGCTTGGCATCAAGAGATGCCAATGACTATATGCTAAACCTACCCATGCAGCGTTTTTAGCGCATATTCAGGGTCTGCCTCGACAATTTTTAGTAAGGCGCGAGCTGGTCCTGTTGGATGACGACGACCTTGCTCCCAGTTTTCTAGCGTACGCTTGCTCACACCAAGCAGGTTAGCAAAGCGACTTTGGCTTAAACCTGTTTTGGTGCGAATTGCCTTTACTTCTGGGTCTACAAATTCTGTGATGCGTGCTGCCGAGGCTTGGCCTTTTATAATGCTGTCAGCTTGTTGTACGCTTTCTAGCAATTCATTGAACATGTCGTCATTCATTGTGACCACCTTTCTACTATTTGTCTTAGCGCTTTGGTTTGCGCATCGGTTAAATTCTCTTGAGTGCTTTTGGGAAAAATATACATCATGTAAAGTTGCTCATTCGTTGTCATCCAGTAATAGATGATTCGTACGCCGCCCCTTTTTCCACCACTATCCATAGACCAGCAAATTTTCCTTAATACGCCACTGTTTTTAATCAATACACCAAGATCGGGCTTTATAACCAAAGCCTCCTGCAACTCCTTGTATTCATCGTCGCTCATTATTTCGTTAATGAGTTTGGTAAAAATAGGCGTTTCAACAATTACCATGACACCTCCAAATTATACGCCATTGGCGTAATCTGTCGATTAATAATTGAACAACAAAAGGTAGAAGAAGAGTCCGCTAAGAAATAGCCTTTGAACATAAGAAATCCTTTTCTTATAAGGTTTAACACAATAACAATGCCCCAATTACAGTATCATCAAGACAATGGGGCTAGGAATTCATTTGCAAAAAAAATCCCCATATCATTTTCACAATATGAGGACTCTTAAACGATAAACGTCAGATATCAAAAACGAAGGTGCTGACAAGCCTCAATCACTTCATGCAGCTGCTGTTTAATCAACGGCAGTTTCATTCCATCAAGCTGATAAACCGACTGTTTCGCTAGCTCATCGTTTAAATAAGTCGCCTGAGACAACTCTAGCTGAATGGCGTGAATATGGTTTTCGGGTTGCCCAAAGTGGCGAGTAATGTAGCCGCCTTTAAAACGTCCATTCAGTATCTGAGTATAATTAGGTCGTAGGACTTGGGTGACGGTATTAGCGAGTAATTCGTCGCAGGATTTACCTTCGTTAGTACCCCAATTGAAATCAGACAATGTTCCGTCAAACAACATCGGCACTTCGGCAGCAATACTGTGGGCATCAAATAAGATCGCGTAGCCGAATTTGGCTTTTAATCGAGCCAATTCTTGCTCAATCGTCTCGTGATACGGTTTCCAAATCTGTTCTTTGCAAAAGGTTCGATGCTCATCACTTGGCGTTTTGCCTTCAGCATAAATAGGGCTTTCATCGAACAAAATATCCGGAAACAAGCCCGTTGTTTTGCTTTCGTAGAGAGGCTTGTCGTCATAAGGGCGATTAAGATCAATCACATATCGAGAGTAATTTGCCTTAATAACCCCAATATCTAGAGACGCTAAAAAGTCATAAAGCTCAGGAATAAACCAGTCGGTATCAGGCAGCTTGTTTGCCTGTTCAGTGATTCCAGCTTGCACTTCATCAGTCAGGTTCAAACCTGAGTGAGGCATGCTGACCAATATGGGTGAGTCTCCTTGTACAAAATCAAATGCCGTTACATCCAGCGTATTGTGCGTTGTCATCTTATCTTGCCCCTTATTTTTTCTCGCCTTGGTAAACGCGAGTTTTTAATAAATCACCACCTAACCAATAGCTTAATTCACCGGGACTTTCCACCTCCCAGCACACAAAGTCGGCGACCTTACCAACTTCTAAACTACCATGAGTGTCTGCAATGCCCAATGCTTTTGCCGCATAAATGGTTGCACCGGCAAGGGCTTCTTCAGGCGTCAGAGCAAACAAAGTACAAGACATATTCATCATAAGCCGCAGCGATAAAGCTGGCGAAGTACCAGGGTTAGCGTCCGTAGCAACCGCCATGGGAACGCCATATTGTCGAAGTAAATCAATCGGAGGACGCTGAGTTTCTTTTAGGGTAAAAAATGCCCCAGGCAATAACACGGCCACGGTGCCCGATTCAGCCATGGCTTTAACATCTGATTCTTCAATAAATTCGATATGATCCGCCGACAAGGCTTTGAAGGACGCGGCCATGGCTGTTCCACCTAATGACGACAACTGCTCCGCATGAATTTTCACTGGTAAGCCCAAAAACTCTGCCGTTTTAAAATAGCGGGCAACTTGTTCCGTACTAAAAGCAATGCCTTCACAAAAGGCGTCCACGGCATCCGCCATTCCCAGCTTAGCGGCCTTCGGCAACAAGGTCTCGCATAAGTAATCTATGTAGTCGTCTTTGTCCTTAAATTCAGGAGGCATGGCGTGTGCCGCCAGACAAGTCCGCTTTACAGTCACTGGAAAATCGTTACCTAGTTGACCTGCTACACGCAGCATTTTCAACTCAGCATCCAGTGATAACCCATAACCTGATTTGATCTCAACCGTGGTCACGCCATCTGCCATCAAGCTTTTTAAACGCCGCGCCGCGCTGGCAATCAGCTCTGCTTCGCTGGCGTCACGAGTGGCCTTCACCGACGAAGCAATACCACCGCCCTGCTGAGCAATCTCCTGATAACTCACACCATTGAGCCGTTGTTCAAATTCCCCCGCACGATTACCACCAAAAACCAAGTGCGTATGGCAATCAATCAATCCGGGGGTGATCCAGCCACCACCTAAATCCTGTTCCTGTTGAGTGAGATAATCAGGAAGGTCCTTCTCTTCGCCAATCCAAACGATACGACCGCCGACCACACCGATCGCAGCGTTTTCAATCACGCTATACAAGCCGTTTTTCATGGTGGCAGCATGCGCACCACGCCACAAACTGTCTAATTTCATTGGAGTATCGTTTGTCATAGCTGTCCTGTTAATGCTTCGCTTTTCACTTAAACACTTGGCTTCTTTTACCCTAGGCTTTTAACACTAGGCAATTTAACGCTAGGCTATTTAACACTAGGTAATAGCCCTTCCGGCATAGTGTCGTTATGCACCGCTTCTAGTAACAACTCATTGGCCTTTTCAATGTCTGGTGCGAAGTAGCGGTCTTTATCGTAGAAAGGCACACGAGCACGTAAAGTGGTTCGAGCATGTTCAAGACGTTTGCTGGATTTCAATGGGGCGCGGAAGTCCAAACCTTGAACCGCAGACAAAATCTCTACCGCCAAGATGCCACGGGTATTTTCCGCCATATCTTTCAGGCGACGAGCAGCAAAAGTCGCCATCGAAACATGATCTTCTTGGTTCGCCGAGGTTGGCAAGCTGTCTACCGACGCGGGATGCGCATAGGTTTTGTTTTCACTCGCCAATGCTGCGGCCGTTACTTGAGCAATCATAAAACCAGAGTTCACGCCGCCGTTATCGACTAGGAAAGGTGGCAATTTGCTTAAGTTACTATCAATCAACAACGCCATACGACGCTCAGATAAACTGCCAATTTCCGCAATCGCAAGAGCAAGATTATCCGCGGCCATAGCAACCGGTTCAGCATGGAAATTACCACCAGAAATAATGTCGCCTTCGGCAGCAAATACTAATGGATTGTCCGATACCGAGTTTGCTTCTACACACAAAACACGGGCCGCATTACGGATTTGCTCTAGACAAGCGCCCATCACCTGAGGCTGGCAACGTAAGGAATATGGGTCTTGGACTTTTTCACAGCCTTGATGAGAATCCCCCAGTTCACTGCTGTCACCCAACAAATGGCGATATGCCGCTGCGGCATCGATCTGCGTTTGATGACCACGTACTTCATGAATGCGTGCATCAAATGGGCTACGACTCCCCAATGCGGCCTCCACAGATAAAGCACCACAAGTCACAGCAGAAGCAAATAAATCCTCGGCTTCAAACAATCCTTCAAGAGCAAACGCGGTCGAAGCTTGCGTACCGTTTAACAACGCCAAACCTTCTTTAGGCGCTAAAGTGATTGGTTCAAGACCGGCAATAGACAACGCTGCTTGGCCTGAAATCACTTCGCCACGGTAACGAGCCTTGCCTTCGCCCAACAAAATTGTACTCATGTGGGCCAAAGGCGCTAAATCACCAGATGCACCGACTGAGCCTTTTTTAGGAATACATGGGTAGACTTCTTTATTAATCAGGGTGAGAAGCGCTTGAATCACTTCCAAGCGGATCCCTGAAAAGCCACGGGCAAGACTATTGACCTTCAAGGCCATGATTAATTTAACGGTTCTGTCTGCCATCAAATCACCAATGCCTGCCGCGTGAGACAGTACAATACTGCGTTGTAACTCCTCTAAATCTTCCGGGGCGATACGCGTATTCGCCAACAAGCCAAAGCCCGTGTTAATTCCGTAAACGGTGCGATTTTCTGCAATCACATCATTGACGACTTGAGTGCTGGCGTGAATATCAGGAAACGCGCTTTCGTCTAGTGTCAATTTCACATGACGACGGCTAATTTGGCGCAACTCGTTTAACGTCAATTTGCCTGGTTTAATGGTTAATTCAAACATGGTGTTCTCCAGTTTCTGTGCGATGTACTGCCGTATTATTTTAAGTTTTTAATGACTAATGTTTTAAACGATCGGCTTAATAAGCATTATGAGCAACTTATTTAGCTTGAGCACCCGTGATCATAGGTAAATTCAACCCCTGCTCTTTCGCGCAATCGATGGCAATATCATAGCCTGCATCCGCATGGCGCATGACGCCCGTCGCAGGGTCGTTATGAAGCACGCGCGCAATACGTTCAGCGGCATCATCACTGCCATCACACACAATCACCATACCCGAGTGTTGTGAAAAGCCCATGCCAACGCCGCCACCATGGTGCAAAGACACCCAAGTCGCACCAGACGCGGTGTTCAATAAAGCATTCAATAATGGCCAGTCAGATACCGCATCAGACCCATCTTGCATACCTTCTGTTTCACGGTTTGGACTCGCTACCGAACCAGAATCTAAATGATCTCGACCAATGACAATGGGTGCAGACAGCTCACCACTGCGAACCATTTCATTAAAAGCTAAGCCCAGTTTGGCGCGCTGACCCAGCCCTACCCAACAAATACGGGCTGGCAAACCTTGGAATTGAATGCGCTCACGGGCCATGTCTAGCCAATGATGCAAATGTTCATCGTCAGCAATCAACTCTTTTACCTTAGCATCGGTTTTGTAGATATCTTCAGGATCACCCGACAAAGCCGCCCAACGGAAAGGCCCAATACCACGACAAAATAGAGGGCGAATGTACGCTGGTACAAAGCCTGGGAAATCAAAGGCATTGTCCACCCCTTCTTCCATCGCCATTTGACGAATATTGTTACCATAGTCAAAGGTAGGAATGCCCATTTTCTGGAAATCCAACATGGCTTGGACATGCTTCGCCATGGATTGTTTTGCCGCTTTAACAATCGCCTGTGGTTCAGTTTGCGATTTCTCGCGGTACTCTTCCCAACTCATGCCAATAGGTAAGTAACCATTTAACGGGTCATGAGCGGAAGTTTGGTCGGTCACCATGTCTGGACGAATGCCACGCTTAACCATTTCAGGTAGGATTTCTGCCGCATTGCCACACAGCGCGATCGAAACCGCTTTGCCTTCTGCGGTGTATTTTTTAATGCGCGCCATGGCATCGTCTAGGTCGGTCGCTTGCTCATCCACATAACGAGTACGTAAACGGAAATCGATTCGACTTTGCTGACATTCAATATTCAAAGAACACGCACCAGCAAGAGTCGCGGCCAGTGGTTGAGCACCACCCATTCCGCCCAATCCTGCGGTTAATACCCAACGTCCTGCCAGTTTACCGTCATAATGCTGACGACCGGCTTCAACGAAGGTTTCATAAGTGCCCTGCACTATGCCTTGGCTACCAATATAGATCCAAGAACCCGCCGTCATCTGGCCATACATCGCCAAACCTTTTGCATCTAGCTCGTTAAAATGTTCCCAATTGGCCCAGTGTGGCACTAGGTTTGAGTTGGCGATCAATACGCGCGGCGCGTTGCTGTGGGTTTTAAACACACCAACGGGCTTGCCAGATTGCACCAACAAGGTTTCGTCTTCTTCTAGCTCTTTTAGGGATTCAACGATTTTGTCATAGCATTCCCAATCTCGTGCTGCACGCCCAATGCCACCATAAACCACTAATTCCTCTGGGTTTTCTGCCACATCAGGATCAAGATTGTTCATCAACATGCGCATTGGCGCTTCTGTAAACCAAGATTTTGCCGTTAGCGATGTTCCTGTTGCGGCCTTTACGACACCAGCGCGATGGCGTTTTTGAGAGATTGTTTGCTTAGTCATTTTTTCACCTATTAAAGAGTATCTTTTTATTCTGATTGTAAGAAAGATTAAATGAACATGTATATACAATTAATCAAAAGATAAAATCTTATTTTTCTAGATGCAAGGCATTTTTTAAAATAAATAGCCTGTAATAAGGATATACGCGCCCATCTCGCCTTATTAAAGACGCTAAAAAACCAAGTAAAACAAGCAACACACCCTAAAAAATGTAGGCAGATAAAAACAAACTTGTATATACATTATTTTTTCTATTACACTCAGTTGATAAACACTGATTAGGAAATGACTTGTGACTAGCCCAAATGCCTCTCATTGCGATAGCACCCAACTCTATTTTGCTGAACGTGCCTTACTCTCCTCTGGCTGGGCAGACAATGTGCTAATGACCGTACAAAATGGCCAATTCATTTCTATTGACGTAGACAGCGCACCCACCACCACAAGTCATGTTTTATCTGGACCCGTTCTCCCCACATTGGCAAATGTCCACTCCCACGCTTTTCAGCGCGTTATGGCGGGTGCTGCGGAAGTCAGCTTAAATCCAAACGACAGCTTCTGGAGCTGGCGCGATTTAATGTACAAAGTGGTGCAAAAACTCTCACCCGATGATGCTTATATCATTGCCAAACAGCTCTATATCGACATGCTCAAAGCCGGCTACACACAAGTTGGGGAGTTCCATTACCTGCATCATGATAGGGGCGGAAAACACTATGGTCAGATTTGTGAAATGTCGAATCAGATCATCGCAGCAGCGAACGACTCTGGGCTTGGGCTCACCTTATTGCCTGTGCTCTATTCCCATTCCGGTTTTGGCGGACAAGCTCCCAATGCCGGACAGGCACGCTTCATCAACTCGACTGAGTCCTATCTAGAACTGCATCAAGCATGTGAGAAAGCGCTAGAAAATCAGGCTCTACACAGATTGGGCATTTGCTTCCACTCCTTACGCGCTGTCACCAAACCGCAAATAGAAAATGTTTTACAGACGCTATCAAAGCATCGCCCTATTCACATTCATATCGCGGAGCAACAAAAGGAAGTGCAAGACAGTATCGCCTTCAGTGGACAGCGTCCTGTGGAATGGCTAGATAACGAAATAGGCTTAAATGAGCGCTGGTGTTTGGTTCACGCCACTCACTTAACCGCGGCAGAACGACAAGCCATTGCTAAGAAACACGCTGTTGCAGGTTTGTGCCCAACGACAGAAGCCAATTTGGGCGATGGAATGTTCCCTGGTGTGGCTTTCGAACAAGAAGGCGGCCGTTGGGGGATTGGTTCTGACAGCCATGTGAGTCTTTCCATCGTCGAAGAATTACGCACCTATGAATATGGGCAACGCCTTCGCGATCAACAGCGCAATCGCCTTTATCGCGCCGATCAAACCAGCATTGGCGACAACCTTTTTCAACAAGCGTTATTGGGTGGCAATCAAGCCTGCGACGTATCGCTAGGGTTAAATGTAGGCAACCGAGCAGACTTTATGGTGCTGGATGAATCCCACCCATTTATCGCGGCGAGCGAAGCAAAAGACTTGTTAAATCGTTGGTTGTTCGCCACCAATGAAAGCCTGATAAAAGATGTTTTTGTGGCTGGACAACACCTCATTCAAAACTTCCGCCACCAGCAAGAAGAAAGCAGCCGTCTCGCCTTTACCCAAGCCATCAAAAAGGCCATCTACCATGTCTGATTTCATCATTATCGAGCAATCACACTATCAAAAAATGCCATGGAAAAATGGCCTTGGTGAAACCCTAGAAATACAGTGCCAAGAAGACATAAATGGCCTGCGCTTTCGTATCAGCCAAGCCTCTGTCATTGAAGATGGTGTATTTTCAGACTTCAATGGATTGCATCGCACCTTGGTTCTATTATCTGGTGAAGGCATGACGCTAGAACACAAAATTGACGCCTCTCTCTCAATCAGCCGACTAGAAAAACCTTTAGATATCGCTAGGTTTTCCGGTGGAGAAACCACTTACGCGAGTCTGAAAAATGGCAACATTGAAGACCTAAATATAATGGTGAGAGACAAGGACACCCGAGCTGACGTTACGACTCATAGCGCTCCCTGTTCATTATCATTGATAACGAACAACACAGTATTTTGCGGTTTTTATGGGTGTGAAGACACAGAGCTAGAGATGAAGAATCATGGCAAATTGCAGCTCAAAGCGCACAGCATGATCATTTTCAATCAAAATGCCAGCGCTACCTTACACCAAGGCCGGGGCATTTTGATCAGCATAACAGAACGAAATTAACGACCAAAATGGCCAAATAATTGGAAGCGCGAACCGGGGTGTAATAATCGCGCAGCGGTAACGATATCATTCCCAGCCCAAGTACGACGTTTGATTTGCAAGCAAGGCTCTGTGGCTTGAATTTGTAAGCGTTCACACTCAATCGCATTCGGTAAGATCGCTTCCACTAAATGCTCACCTTCTGTCATAGGCGCAACGCTCATTAAGTATTCATAAGATGTGTGTTTAGCAAAGTCTTGCTGATCGTAGTCAGGTGCCAACGTCGCGTTAACAATGCGCTCTTCTATTTGGATTGGTAAGTCGTTTTCAAAATGCAGCACCACAGAACGAAAAATCTCATGATTGGTACGAACACCCAACGTCATGGCTTCTTCCATCGTAGCTTTTGCGGACTCTAAGACCAATAGTTCTGAGCGATGTTGATGGCCTCGATCTGCGATTTCTTCCGCTATATTATGAACTTCAAAAAGAGCCGAATGGGCTTTTTTCTCTGCAACAAAAGTCCCAAGCCCTTGGTGACGAACCAGATAACCTTCCGCAGTTAACTCACGCAACGCTCGATTCACCGTCATGCGGCTCACGCCCAACGCCTTCACCACTTCAGATTCCGAAGGAATACGCTGATTGGTCTGCCATTCACCAGAGGAGATTTTCAAAGAGATGGCTTGCTTCAACTTAGCGTAAATTGGCAATGGCGCATCTGGCAAATCATCGAATAAATTGGCTAGATTGTGAATTGTGACATCAGACACTGAGTTTTCCATCTGTTCATTTGTTTATAAAAAAGACAACTACAGGCCATAATATCAAATTACGAGCCTGTCTATACTATTAAATAGGCGAACTAAACAGGGATCAGCCACAGAGCGGCCAACCAAGAAAGTCCCATCAACAAAGAAAAAATCACGCCCCAACGCGGTGTTTTTACCGACACAGAAGTCACGAAAGCACTCTTCTTACGACCATGAATCATGGCTTCAATAAGACGCTCTTTCAGGCAGAGTTCATGATAAAGCACAGCAAGTACGTGGATGGCCACTAAACCTAACAATACATTCGGTAAAAAATGGTGTATCGATGCTAGCTGACTAGCAAGCTCTTCCGACACCAGAGAATTAAACGGGCCATACCAAAAAATTTGATCACTGCTAAATAACCCTGTTCCCCACTGCACAGACAAGGCCGCTAATAAAACAACCACCATCAGAGCACCAACCGGGTTATGCCCTAAATAATGTTTAGGTCGACCAGTTAACAGTGATTTGGCAAAACGGAAAGCCACTTTTGGCCCTTTAATAAACTGACTAAAGCGGGCGTAATAGGAACCATAAAAACCATACAAGACTCGCGCAATGATGACGGCAGATAAGCTGTAGCCCATATAAAAATGGTACTGAATATAATCGCCTTCCGACTTTCCTGTGATTATCAAGCCTGTAAACAAAAGCACAATTAGCCAATGACTAATTCGTATAGGCCAATCCCAAACTAATGTCGATTTCATTATTATGTTCCTCTGCCTGATAAGTTAGCGCTAAATTTCGTTGTTGTACAAAACACACTCTTGCTAAAAGGTGACATTAAACACTATGCTGTGAAAAGCAAGATTCTCATGGCCTATTTGCAACAATTAGCAAATAAACGCTTATTTAAGAAACTGAAACGACATGGCAATCAAGACAAAATAAAACCGTGTTTTGACTGACACCTCTATCGTTCAGCAGAAGGATAAAACATGTATGCTTGTCACACTACTACTGGTCACGTTTTTCGTCATCGCATTTTTAGGGTATCTATTTTGCTTTCGAGGCCGTTTTTTTAGCCGAAAAAATGCAGTTATAGATGTGCCAATAGGTGTCATCTCTGAAGAGTTAAGCGACTTAAATAATTGGCAAAGCTGGTTACCTTGGCTTATGTACGAGCCTGACGCAGAAGTTAGCTATGAATATTTGAATTCCGGCGTTCACTCTGTGTTTCCATCTTGCTTATCATGGCAAGGTGACTCCATTAAAAAAGGCTACATAAGCCTAAAAGCCTCTCGACCCGGTGCGCATTATTTCCATACACTCCTAGAAGCACCCGCGTTTTACCCCTGTGATCTGCATTTCAACATCGACCTAACAAAACAAAAGAATCGCACCTTAATCACGATACAAGTCATTGGTCAACTGCCTTTCTTATTACGTTGGAGGCAAAGAGTTTTTGCGCTTCGTGCCGATAAAGATGGTGAGCTTGCCTTGTTAAAAATGCTCTCTTATCTCGGCAAATACAACACCCAATCCGATCACGAATATCATGAACCTGCATTTGTCTGGTTAGATAAAACAACCTTAGACAATGTTGACGCCGTAACTAGACCCTTTGTGGTCAACCATCAGCCCATGTCTCAAAAAATGGATCAGGGCTTCCACGATTTGATCACCGAACTTGGTCCTGAAAATCCACCAGCGGGCCCTAGTTTTGCCATTTATAAGAAGGCCGATATTAACCATCATTACTTCTCTGGTCGACTAGGTATCCCAGTGCAAAATATAGTGCCTTGTGAGCTTTGCCCTGAACGTATTGTTTTGAAAGGACAATATTTGCATTTACGCTATGTCGGTTGTTACCAAAACCTTTCTTTAGCATGGCATGTTTTATACAACTTTATGCGCTTACATAACTTAAAACGTGATAGGCGACACTGCGGCATCGAAGTTTTTGAAGTTGGGCCAATACAAACAAGTAACTCAAAGGACTACATTACTTCAGTCTACTTACCCATCAAATAATTGGCTTAAACGTCTTTTTATGGGAAGGTCTTTATTTTCGCTAGATAGACTTAAGGAAAAACAAACGTGACAAAACTTTATCCACTCATTGATAGCTTGATACGCATCATGCTGACCATCGTCTTTTTCTATGTTTTCAAACACTTCTTTGTGATTGAAAACGACTTAGTATTGGCCTTCATTTCTGTACTTTGTGGATTCATTACTTTTCGTGTCTTCATGCTTGTCTTCAATAAAATCACCACTAAAAATAGTGCCGATTGATTACCAATTTAGCGTATCCTATTAGCAACACTCCCCCTGAATACTCAATGCAGGCCAAATGGATATTAAGTCTGCATTCTTGTTAACACTAGCAAATCAATATGAGTTCTTTTATGACTACACTCTACCAAGAACATCTTGCTGTTCTTACCTCTCGTTATGAAAATGCCATGGTGCATTTTGGTCTAGATGCCATTGTTTTAGCCACAGGGGAAAAAAGTTATTACTTTCAGGATGATCACACTCACCCATTCCATGCCTACTCTGGCGCGCAACAGTGGCTGCCATTTACGCTCGGAGCAGAAACCTATATCGTCTTAAAAAATGGCGAAAAGCCAACCTTAGTTTGGCCTATTCGTGACGATTTTTGGCACGCTCCTAACCCAGTTCCTAGTGGCGACTGGCAACAAAACTGGCATATTGTCACGGCTCGTAAAGACGATAAATGGTATGCCGATGTACCTAAGCAAACCGCTTGGTTAGGACCACAACCCCAGCCATTTGCTGTTCCTTGTGAGGGCTTAAAAGCCTATGTGGACTTTGCTAAAGCGGTCAAAACAGACTTCGAAATTGCCGCTATGCGCAAAGCCAGCGAACGCGGAGCAGCTGGTCACATTGCAGCGAAAGAAGCGTTTTTAGCTGGCAAGAGCGAATTGGAAATTCATCTCGCCTTTTTAAAAGCCAGTCAGCAAAATGCTTTCCAAGAACCCTACCCTGGCATTGTCGGTTTAGATGAGCACGCAGCCGTGCTGCATTACGAACATAAATCCATAGAACAAGCCGCAAGCTCTCGTACTTTGCTTATTGATGCGGGGGCCAACGAACACGGCTATGCTAGCGATATCACCCGTACTTTTACCCGTCATGATGACGACTTTAACGCCTTGATAAATGACTTAGATACAATGGAGCAAACCCTTTGTCACAGTGCAATGTCTGGGGTTAGCTACCGTGATTTGCATCAGGACACATTAGCAGGCATTGCGAACCTATTGCTTGAACACAAAATTTGCTCTCTCAGTGTCGAAGAGCAACTAGCCAAACGCATTCCACAAGTCTTCTTTCCCCATGGCTTAGGTCATTTACTTGGTTTACAAGTTCATGATGTGGGTGGTCATCAGATTGATTCTGCTGGCACCTTACGCAAACCGGACGACAGCGCGCCATTCTTACGTTTGACACGCACCCTAGAAAAAAACATGGTAATCACCATAGAACCCGGTTTGTACTTCATTCCTATGCTGCTAGATAAAATGCAATCCGAAGTGACACAACATGGTTGTGACATGGCGCGCATAAAACACTTCTTACCTTATGGTGGTATTCGTATCGAAGATAATGTTGTTGTGAAAAACGACCAACCCGAAAACCTCACTCGCATGGCATTTTCAAATCAGGCTTAAATAACATCGATGACTTTTCCATCAATATCCCAAAAGGTATTGATGGAAGCTTCTATATTATTTTTTCTAACCAAGCCTTCTATCTACTGGTTATATCGTCAATCACTCTGCAGAGTATAAATACATAATTCGATGGGCTAGGCGACTTTTTATTTGCTCGATTTAGCAGAAAAGCGTCGATTACCCTGAAGAAACACTCGAAACTTTTTTATCTTTAAACGCCACATAGTTGTCTTTATTCGTCAAAATGAACCAAAATAAAGCAAAAATTTACAAAAAATCACAGTTCTGGTGCAGACAAAAAAACCCGACTTTAAATAAATCACTGCTTTTTTAAAAATATGCAGATGAATAATAATGCCTTTTTATAAGTTAGCAGAATATCAAACTAAAGTTTTAAGTTTAAAAAACAGTGGCAAAAAAATTGCTTTTTTAAAGACTCCTCTAAGCGCCTGCAACGAAGTAGTGCTTAATGCAACGGAGCAATATTGGTATGAGTTTAAAAAGCAGTCAGATGTCACTTTCATCAAAAGAACGTCATTGGTTACCTTGGTTTGGCAATACAGGTCGACTATCTCTCTTTTGGTCGTGTTATTTAAATAAAAACACTTATGCGAATATCGAAAAAACCTTCGAAAGCATCGCTAACACAAGAGTAAAACTACTGAATACTTGGGTAAATAATCAGTGGTCACAACTCGATGTTTTATTAGAAATTGTCACTCGCTCATTTCCACACATAGAACAAGAGGCGCTAGAAGAGCGCTTAAATATCGTGCCTGACGTGTCTGAATACTTTGTCATTGATACCCAAGGAAAAGTACTCAAATCCACGACAAAAGACCGCGTTAATAAGACAGACATACACCCTAAAGCACTAGAAGCCGGCTTAAAGAAAGAATTCCTTCATGGTCCATACCTTGATCAAAACACCTTAAAAATAGGTGCGTCTAGCTCAAAATTTCATGATGCAGTAACCCTAATGTTCTATCTGCCAATTACACAAAATGGTGTCTGCGTTGGGGCGATTTGCGCTCGAGTACCCAATGATGTGGTAGGAGACCTAATTCAACGGGAAGCTGGACACATCTATAAAGAATCCGGTGATAACTATTTGTTTATGGTTAAATCTGAACTAGACAAATCCATACTCCCCGGAACGGCACTTTCTCGTTCTCGTTTTGAAGATGACACCTTCAGTCATGGCGAAAACCTAAAAAGCGGTATAACGACAAAATGGGGAACCGTCAAAGTTCAACAACACACAGAATTTGAAATTCGTTTTACCGATCCGGCAACAAAAGAGCTGCACCCTGGCGTAAGAGAAACCATTAAGAATGGCCAAAACCTCTTTGTCACTTACCCTGGGTATTCCGATTACCGACACATTCCCGTTATTGGCAAAGGCGTTACCTTTCAATTAAGAGGTAGCCCAGATACTTGGGGAATGATGTGTGAAGGTGACTTAGAAGAAGTCTATCGCCGCCGCTCCATCAACCTAAAATTAATGAAAAGCTATCTGCTAGCCTCCAGCGTTCCACTAATCGTCAGTACCTCGTTACAAGCGTATACCAATCTATCCATTGTTCTAACGAGCGTCGTAGCCTTTGCTAGTTTAGGTGTCGCTGGATTATTGTTTAATAAGCTCACCAGCAAAAGAATTAGCAGTAGAATGAGCCGAATGACAGAAGTTATTCAAACCATCGCGGAAGGTGAAGGTAATCTTAAACAACGACTTGACGGCGAACTAGCCAATGACGAAACCGGTGATATGGGACGTTGGATGAACAGCTTTATTGACAACCTTGATACCACCATAGGGCAAGTCATTTCAGCAAGTACCAATGTCAAAAAGTCGAATGACTTTATGATTCGTACTAATGAAGAAGCCAGCCAAGCTTCGCAATACCTTGAGTCCACAGTGGAGAGCATGCTCAATGTATTCCAACAGCAAATAAACGAAGTACAGAGTGCCTCTAAAACCGCGGATGATTTGAAGCAAGCCATGAATCAAGTGGCTACCGAAACCCAATCGCGCTTGCTCGACGCGAAAACAGGCACCCAAGAAATACGCGATGTGGTTCGAACCACAGCCGAATCGGTCAAATCATTGGATCAGAAAACCAATGAAGTAGCCGGCATCATTACCACCATTTCCGACATAACCAACCAAACCAACCTACTTGCCTTAAATGCCGCTATTGAAGCAGCAAGAGCAGGTGAACATGGGCGTGGTTTTTCTGTTGTAGCCGATGAAGTACGTAGTCTCGCGTCTAAAACAGCCGCCGCTGCAGAAGAAATACAAGCCATGCTAGAAGGGATTCAGGAGGAAACACGCAGTGCTGTCAGCTTCATGGAAAAAGGCGCAGAAGATGTTGATCAAAACCTCATGGCCAATGAGCAAACCAACACCGGAGACAGTGCTTTATACGCTCTAGTCGATCGCATGTTTGAGGCAATTTTGTTGCTCAACGAAAGCAACAAAGAAAATGCCAAAACCGCTCATGAAATGGGCGCTGCAACTGAGCAAATGCAGCGTTCTATTGCAGCATTGCAAAGACGATCGTCTCGCGTTGGCTTGTCGGCTTTAAAACTGGATTCCTTGGTGGGTCAGTTCCAAGTAACGGCTAAATAACAACCTAATAGCGAGGCCTTTTAGGCAAAAAAAACCGGAGGAAGCTTTCCTCCTCCGGCATAATTTCCTCACAAAAGGGTACACCAATAATAAATCATTCCCCGCAATGACAATGATTTACTTTTTCTCTTGGCGCGCCTGTGAGGCAAGACGAACAAATGCATTTGCTTCGCCATAACGGCTGTAATCGCCTACTCGTTGTACGACCTCAAAAAACACACCATGAACTTCTTCTGTATAAAAATGGAAGAACTCCCCTTCGTCATTTTGGTCATACATAATGTTGTGTGACTGCAGTTTTTTCACCATCTCTGAAGACAAACCAAAGCGTGCTTGAATATCACGATAGTAGTTCTGTGGAATGGGCAGCTGTTTTTCGCTATCAATGTTTTTTGCCGCCGCAAAAATATCATCACAAGCGAACGCAATCTGATGCACACCAGAGCCTTTGGACTTTTGAATAAAACGCTGAGCTGATGCATCCCGAGCGTTGGTCATATTCAATGGGATACGCACCCGCTTATCCTTGCTTAGCGCCGTACGACTCACAACCAAACCATGGATATCTGGCAAGTCTTGGCTGGCATCGATATCAAAACCAAACACGGATTTATAGAAAAAAGACGCCGACAAAAAGTCAGTATTGGAAACCGTTTGCCCGATGTGGTCAAAGCGAGTTAAGCCCACGCCTGTTTCACCTTGAACCCCTTGAATCGGTTTAAAGTCCACCTCAAAAAAACGCACGGCGGCATCAGTGGATACCAAATACACCAAGCTATCACCAATACCACGCAAGGCCGGGATATTTAATTCTCCTGGGCCGGCCTGATTATCAAAGCGCTCCACTCGATAACGTTCAGCAAGAGACAATGTCGCTTTAACGTCTTCAGAAGCAAATGCCATTGCACAAACCGATACGCCATGTTTCTGAAAATGCTCATGAGCTTGGCTTTTCGGTTCACGATTAAGAATCAGGTTAATATTACCCTGACGCATCAAGCTGACGTTTTTAGAGCGATGTTTATGGGTCTCGTGGAACCCCAACTGAGCTAAGGTGTTGATCAAGGCTTCTCCACTTTCCCCTTCAATAGCGAACTCAATGAACTCCACATCGCTCACTTGTGGTGCTTCAATCGGTGCCGTTTTTTCCTCGCGTTTACTGACAGTCTGATCATCTAGCCAAATTAATGAACGCATACCATCAACGGCTTTTTCTAAAGGTGATGAAGAACGAAACTCATCGTTAAAAATTTCATGAGACAAATAATCATTAAAGCCCTTATCTTTCAAAACCTGTAAAAACTCAACCACAGGCATGTCTCCTTGACCGGGGAAACAGCGAAAGTGTCGACTATATTGCAACACGTCCATTTGTAGACTTGGCGCATCAGCGACTTGCACAAGTGCAATCTTGTTTAGTGGAATATCATCACGCAGTACATCCAAAGTATTGCCTCGGGAAAACATGTGAAAAGTGTCTAAAATTATCCCCAAGTTGGGGTGATCGACACGCTTAACAAGATCCCAGGCGTCATGATAATCAGCAATATGGTAACCCCAAGCTAGGGCTTCATACCCCAACATAATGCCTTCTTTTTTAGCCATTTCCGCAAGACTAAATAAGTCTGCAGCACAAACATCACGGTCCGCAGAAGAGTAAGGTTGCACGTTAGAACAAAACAACAGACGATTCGTCCCCAGCTCATGAGCGACTTCCATCTTTTGCCTCAACATATTGGATTTTTGCGAGCGCAACGGCTCTGGCATACCTTCCATATCACGGAATGGCTGCAAAGCAATAATTTCCAAACCTAAATCTTGTGCCATACGGCGTGCATCTTTTGGCGAACCATCGAACTGAGTGAGATCATTTTCGAAGATTTCCACACCCTGAAAACCGGCTTTCGCCGCCGCTTCGAATTTTTCTCTTAGCGTGCCAGATAGGGTAACGGTTGCGAGTGCTGTTTTCATTCCTAAGTCCTGATTGTCCAAATTTCATAACGAAAACGATATATAAGAAACAAAGCCTTATTTCTCTATAAGCTTTGAATTGATGCTAGCACAAGATTTTAGCGTTAAGAGTCCTATTAAGAATGAAATAAAGCACCAAAAATATATCGAAAAAGGAATACATAGAATCTTTTCAAAACTCAAAGATAAGAGTGTAATATTAGAAA
Organism: Marinomonas sp. CT5; assembly: GCF_018336975.1. Taxonomy (NCBI): domain Bacteria; kingdom Pseudomonadati; phylum Pseudomonadota; class Gammaproteobacteria; order Oceanospirillales; family Oceanospirillaceae; genus Marinomonas; species Marinomonas sp. CT5. Next base: position 3,980,539 of record NZ_CP025572.1, read on the forward strand.
ATCATTTCCTTTTTAGCGCTCTTCTAAGCCTGAATCCTTCGTGTTTCTTTAATAAGTGGCAGCTGAACGACAACGAAAACCAGACGTGTACGATGGGACACTTTTTTATGTTAGAAAACCGTATTAAATATCGTCACCTACAATGTTTTTTAGAAGTCACCCGCCAAGGTAGCGTTGTTCGTGCTGCCGATGTATTAGCACTCACCCAACCCGCGGTTTCAAAAAAACTCAAAGAACTCGAAGACATTCTGGGCGTTAGACTATTAGAGCGTAGTAAAAAAGGTGTTGAACTGACGCCATTTGGTAACGTCTTTTTGGAACATGCCAGCACCAGTGTCGCCGCTTTACGAGAAGGTGCGGAACGGGTCGCTCAAGCTCAACAAAAAGGTGTCAGCCATATTAGTATTGGCGTATTGCCCACGGTGGCCACGAGTATTTTGCCAGAGTCGGTAAAGCGCTTTCGCACTGGGGGAATTGATGTACGCCTACATTTAGTCTCTGGACCAAATGCCCTGCTAATGAGTCAACTGCGTGTCGGCGAATTGGATTTAGTCGTCGGTCGTTTAGGGATTCCCGAAGCCATGTCTGGGCTGTCATTCCAGCATTTATACTCTGAACAAGTCGCCTTTACCGTTCGCCCTAATCACCCTTTACTGACGAAAGAAAACTTTCAGATCAATGACATTGCCAACTACACCATCCTCTATCCACCCAAAGGCTCTATTACAGCCCCTTATGTTGATCGTTTCTTATTATCCCAAGGGGTTGGCAATCTATCAGATAGAATCGATACAGTTTCCGACTCATTTGGCAAAGAGTTTATTCGTAATAACGATGCGGTGTGGATTATTTCGCGCGGCGTCGTCGCACGAGAGATTGCGGATGGTGAATTGGATGAACTACCTATCGATACTAAAGAAACACTTGGCGCAGTGGGCCTAACCACTCGAGCAGATTCAGTTCCCTCCATGGCACTAAAACTCTTTATGAGTGCCGTTCGAGATACGGCACAAACCTTAGACACTTATTACAAGCCCCTTGACCATCACAAAGGAGATCCAGCGATTTAAGACTTACAAGGCTCGCAACAATCTTACACACGAACCGTCGCAGAAAAGGTATTGCAAGCGTAATCCATGTTTAACCTTTGAGTTTATGCACCAACCCCTGAATCGCCAAAACATAACCTTGCACTCCCATACCAACAACAATGCCCGCCGCGGCAGGTGAGATATAAGAATGATGACGGAAAGCTTCGCGAGCGTGAACATTAGAAATATGAATTTCTATCACTGGCACATCAGCCCCCTTTATCGCATCATGTAGTGCAACAGAGGTATGAGTGTAAGCACCTGGATTAAAGACCAAACCTAACACTTCACCCGCTTTTATACGACGCCCTGCTTCATGAATTAGATCAATCAACACACCTTCATGGTTAGATTGATGACATTCCACCTCATGACCTAAAGACGCGGCAGCATCACGACACATAACCTCAACATCCGCCAGCGTCTCATAACCGTAAGTCGCAGGCTCACGAGTCCCCAGTAAATTTAAGTTTGGCCCGTTCAATACCATGATGGTAGACATAATAATTTCTCCTATAAAACAGTTTAAATATTCAATTAACCTTATACCGCTATGCCATCACACAAAGAAGTGCAGCAAAATACTCAAGGAAAAAAACGACAAAACGGTAGTAATTAGCAAAGTACTCGCACAAAAACTCCGAGCACCGTATTCCCCACAAACAATGGGATAAGAACTGAACATGGATACCGAAGCAAAAATCACCACAGCAGTTTTTAATTCATCAGACATGTTAGGAGTCAGTATTAAACATAAAGCGACGATAACCGGAAATAAAACCAACTTACCAAATGCCACCAGCAATATAGGCGCCCATTGACCTTTAATCGTCACGCCAACCAGAGATCCGCCAATCACAATCAATGCCGCGGACGACGCTCCTGCGGCCAGTAAATCAAAGCCTTTGGACATAAAACTCGGCAGACTCAATTCAAACAATGAAAACAACAAGACAGCAGCCAAAGTTATCAATAATGGATTTGTCGAAATTCGTTTTAACACGACCCTAAATAGGTTTTTATCGTGACTTTCACTCTTTCCCAACATGGTTTCGATGAAGATCAAACAGAGCGGAAATAAAATTATATTTTCGACCATTAGTGACATTACAAAAGCCTGCGTCAAAGAATGATCGAAAAACTGCAACACAATAGGAAAGCCGATGAAGGCGCTGTTTGACATGGTCGCTCCGACACCTCTAACACCAGCATCGACCAAATCACTTTTCAATAATCGCCAGCTAAGCAATACCGTAATTGAAAAAGTACCTAATCCTCCCGCAGCATACACAGCAATATAATCAAACTGTAGGACTTCGTGGAGAGCCATATTGGAGAGCTTAATAAAAATTAGTGCAGGTAGAGCAAGGTATAAAACAAAACGACTTAGGCTTGGAATGATCTCTTGAGGCACAAAAGAAAATCGAACACTCAGAAAGCCGATGAGAATCAGAAAAAAAATCGGGGCGATCGTGCTGATTATAGTTTCCACGCCACCCTCCCAGCAGAGTTATCTAGAATAGATTGGCATGGAGTCCCTGTGCGTTTCATTTGGCAGAAAATCCTAAATAATAAATGTTAAGCGATGACTTTAGATTCCATGGCTAATACGGCTGTCTCCGAATCAGGCAAGCTTAAACCTTTTTGGATATGCGAATCTAAAATAGCGAGTACAGATTCCAGGTCATCTGCAAGCAGATGTTTGAGCAATTCTTGGTGCTCTTCTACTGAGGCTTGTCCGCGAAATGGACGGCGATGTAAAGCCAACACTTGATAACGCATGTAAAGCTCAATCACCGAAGCATGATAGCGAATCAGCTGCTGAGAACCACAATGCGACACCATGGTCATATGAAAATCTCGATCCGCCTTTTCCCATGCCTGTACATGACTGACTTCATCTTCCATCATCATTTTTTCAACACAGTTCAAACGGAAGTGCGCACTGATCAACGCCGATTTCCATTCAATCTGCCCATCTTTATTTGCCATGGATTTACGCACAGCGGACAGTTCTAACATCTGCCTGAGCTCTAATAACTCATGTAAATCTGAGGTAGAAACGGGCTTTACTGAAAAGCCTTTTTGATCAACAAATAAAACAAAACCATCAGACACGAGACGCATCAAGGTTTCACGCAGGGTATTCACACTGGCACTATAACGGATTCGTAGAGCGTTTAACTTTAGTTTTTCGCCTGGTGAAAGTGTTCCTGTCACAATATCGGAACGCAGCTGTTCATAGACAGATTGCCCAACCAGTTTACGATCATCGGAGTTCATCATAGAGAATTCTTAGAGCCTTTCTTTTTCTTATAAGACATCAGCACTATAACATGAGCGAAGGCGATCTAATGTATAGCCAAATAAAAAGACGCCCTAAGACGCCTTTTCGTCATTTATTTTATAGAGCTAACCATTTTTAGATCAATGAACTGACAACATTGTATTTTTCACGAAACTGATCCCACACTGGCTTCACATCGGTAACCTTTTGCCCGGTAAAAATCTCAAAAGCATCGATACCTTGATAAAAAAACAAGTCAAAGCCTGAGACAATTTGTAGACCCTTTTTATTCGCTTCCACCAAAAACTCTGTATCCATTGGAGTATAAACAGCATCAAATGCCCATTTTTGACCTTGAATCAGTTCCGCAGACAATGGCATACCTGGGCTTTTCAAATGACCAACAGGAGTACAATTTACCAATCCATCCGCTTCAGCAGCGGCTGTCGCGACATCTTCTTTAGCAATAACACGGGCTTTATAGCCAGCCGCATTAATTGCATCAACGAGAGAACGTGCGCTGTGCTCATTCAAATCGGTAACCAATAGTTCGGTTGCCCCCACTTCAAACAAGGCAAAACCAATAGCTCGACCAACGCCACCCGCACCAACCATCAGAACCTTACCTGCCGGCACTTCCCCCACTCGCCCCTTATAACCACGAATAAATCCAGTATAATCCGTATTGAAAGCGCAAACTTTGCCGTCCTTTAGTAACAAGGTATTACTGGCTCCCACCTTCTTCACAGCATCGTTCACTTCATCCGCACTATCGATAGCAACCTGTTTATAAGGAAAAGTGACATTCGTACCGACAAACCCTAAAGCACGAATTTCAGCAAGCTTGGCGTTAAAGGACTCTGCAGTCTCGTCTTCAGGCACCTGTAACTGGTAATCCACAGGCAGCTGATTCAGTTCACCCAACATCATATGTAAAGAAGGGGATCGAGAAGCAGCAATAGCCTGACCAATTAAACCTAAATGTAACATTGTAGTTGTCTCCAACGTATTCCAAAAAAGAATGTCATAACGTTAATAATTAAGTAATAAAAGATAAGAAACGCCATCACTGGCAAGATTTCAATGCTTCGATATATAGGTTTTCTAAGACAGCGTCCCTTGTTAAATCATATCGAAAGAATACGCGTCACACATACAAAAACGCTTCTTCTATCTTTGATAAAAGAAGCGTATAACAAAACTCGCACTTTGTTGTATGACAATTTGACATGTATTTTGATTGAAAAAATTATATCAGTATTGGAAAGTTTAATAAGCAGTGAATACCAAAACAAACGAATCCTATACAAGCCGAGCTATCACGGTCTCTCACTATAAAAAAAATAGAATACACGATCTCACTATTTCTTAAATAAACACAGAAATATAGTCCACATACAGAAAAGGCTGACAATTAATCCTTCAACTTGATTTCTTTGGTATTCACTTTTGATATAGTTTATAAAAAAACAGGAGGTCTTATGGAGATATCAATTCCCAACTTACGGCATCTGCGCGTATTCCTTGCGGTCGCAGAGCTAAAAAGTATCACCCGAGCTTCTGAAAGTATCTTTTTATCTCAGCCTGCTATCACCCAAGCGATTGCCAAACTCGAGAGTTTATTAGGCGCATCACTCTTTGAACGCCATTCTGATGGCATGTACCCCACCCAATCGGGTGAAGTCTGGCAAAAGCGTGTTAGTCGTGCCATCGACCACATTCAAACGGCCACACAAGACGTTGTAAAAGACACGACTCAAAAAGAACGCTCACCCAAAAACCTCATTGCCTTAATTAGTACAACACAATTAAGAGCGTTAATAGCGGTCAGCGAAGCGCAAAACTTCAGTATTGCGAGCCGAAATTTAGCTGTCTCACAGTCTTCTGTACATCGAGCTGCGCGAGACTTAGAGCGCTTACTTGGCGTGGTGTTATTTGAAAAAAACAGCCTTGGAACCAGTGCGACCAAAGCCGCGCAAACGTTGGCGAAAGCAACCAAATTGGCTTTCAGTGAATTACGTCAAGGTATTTACGAGATCAATGCCCTGCAATTCAAAGATGTCAGTACCATCACCATTGGCAGCATGCCTTTGGCGCGTATGACCATTCTGCCCAAATCCATTTTGCAGTTTAACGAGCGCCACCCTGATGTGAATATTAATGTCACAGAAGGCCCTTATGCTGACTTACTTCATCACCTACGCCAAGGCGACATTGATATTATCTTAGGCGCTCTACGTTATCCGACACCTGCAGATGATGTGATTCAAGAAGAGTTGTGGTCACCACCATTATCCATAGTGGCTCGCAAAGGCCACCCTTTGATCAATCAAAATAACATTAGCGCTGAAGACCTAACACAGTTTGCTTGGGTGGTTCCCGCCAAAGGAACACCAACAAGACAAGCTTTCGAAGACATTTTCAAAGACGCCAATATTGCCTTACCAACACGATTAGTTGAGTCCAGTTCGCAGATACTCATCCGTGAACTGTTAATTGAAAGTGATCGTTTAACTTTGATTTCAGCCAACCAAGTAGAGCGGGAAATTAATATTGAATTACTCAATGTCATCAACTTTCCGTTGGAACATACCCGTCGCCCAATTGGCGTATGTGTGCGAAAAAGCTGGCTTCCGACAGTAACACAGTCACATTTTCTTAGTTTATTAAGAGATATTTCTGAGCGTTTCAGGTGAGATACCCAAAGACATCATTGCAAAAAATGAATAGCTTATGCGGTTTATGGATTATCCCCACTAGATGTCGAATGTTAGATTTGTTAACAAGATAAAACCCAAATTTCGTTTAACAATAACGACAAGAGATTTAAAAAATAGGAGCAGACTAATGAGAATTTGTATCGCTGGCGCATCTGGCGCTTTCGGCATGAAACACATGGACGCCATTGCGGCGATCGAAGGTGCAGAAGTCGTTTCTGTCGTTGGCACAAAAATCGACGCTATTAAAGCTTTCGCTGAAGAGCGCGGTGTTCCTCACTACACCACTGACCTAGCAGAAAGCCTTGCTCGCGACGATGTTGATGCCGTCATCCTAGCAACACCCACTCAGATGCATGCGGCACAAACCATTCAATGTCTTGAAGCTGGCAAACATGTGATGTCTGAAATCCCAATGGCAGACAATATTGAAGATGCTCGTAAAGTAGTGGAAGTTAAGAAGAAAACAGGTCTTGTTGCTATGGCCGGCCACACTCGTCGTTTCAACCCTTCCCATCAGTGGATTCACAACAAGATTCAGGCTGGTGAATTAAACGTTCAACAAATGGACGTACAAACTTACTTCTTCCGTCGTTCAAACAAAAATGCTCTAGGCAAAGCCCGCTCTTGGACAGACCATCTACTTTGGCACCATGCTTGCCACACTGTGGATTTATTCCAATATCAAACAGGTGAAACAGCGACTAAAGTACAAGGCCTTCAAGGCCCAATTCATCCAGAACTTGGCATTGCCATGGACATGAGTATTGGCATGAAAGTACCAAACGGGGCAATTTGTACCCTGTCTTTGTCATTCAATAACGACGGCCCATTCGGCACATTCTTCCGTTATATTTGTGACAATGGCACTTATATCGCCCGTTATGACGACCTATTTGATGGCAACGAAAATAAAATCGACCTTTCCGGTGTCGCTGTTTCAAATAACGGCATCGAACTACAAGATCGTGAATTTATTGCTGCTATCCAAGAAGGCCGTGCACCCAATGCTTGTGTGACACAGGCGATAGAAGCGATGGAAACATTACATCGTCTTGAAGAATGCCTAGAAGCCTAAGTCACAATGTTCTAAAGTGACTCAACAACACGCAAATAGGGAGCTTCGGCTCCCTGTTTTTATGAAGGATATTGTTATGTCAAAACACCCACACCTAGCAAACCCCAATATCGGTTTAGGCTGCATGAACCTCTCTCATGCTTATGGCTCTCCCGTAGCAGAAGAGCAAGCGATCAAAGCACTTCATCAAGCCTTCGAAATGGGTTACCGTCATTTTGATACGGCCACACTATACGGCGGTGGTAAAAATGAGCTATTAGTTGGCAAGGCACTGAAAGACCGCCGAAATGAATTCTTCCTCGCCAGTAAATGCGGTATGGCAATGGTAGACGGCAAAAAAGAGATCAATGGCCGACCAGAGAACATTCGCCAACAATGTGAAGACAGTCTAAAACGCCTACAAACAGACCACATCGATTTATATTATTTGCATCGCCGCGACTTCAATGTGCCAATCGAAGAAACTGTTGGCGCATTAGGAGATCTAGTAAAAGAAGGCAAGATCGGCGCGGTAGGTTTGTCAGAAGTCTCGGCTGATACATTAACCCGTGCCCATAACGAATTTCCAATTACAGCCATTCAATCCGAATATTCTTTATGGACACGTAATCCTGAAATTGCCGTGCTAGAAGCCTGTAAACAACTCGGTATTACCTTTGTTGCTTTTAGCCCATTAGCACGTGGGTTCTTAACCGGCACCTTAAAAGACGTTGCCGATTTAGAAACCAAAGATATTCGTAACAACATGCCACGCTTCAATGCCGAGCATTATCCAAATAACCTTGCCCTGTTAAACGACTACTTTGCCCTTGCCAAAGACATTGGCTGCACCCCATCGCAACTGGCTTTGGCTTGGCTGACAGCAAAAGATGAAAACATTGTCCCTATCCCAGGTACTCGCTCGGTTAATCATATGAAAGACAATTTTGAAGCCGCGCAGTTAAAATTGGATACTAAACAAGTAAGTTTGTTGGATGAAATGATTAATCAACATAATGTCCATGGCCCACGCTATACAGAAGCACAACAAGCAGAAATAGACACTGAAGAATTCTAACGTCAAATAGAAAAGCCCTTTTACTATTACGTCCAGTAAAAGGGCTTTTGTTGTTTAAACGTCGTTCTTCAATATTACTCGCCGTTGGGCTTAGACAATCTCAATCAGCATTTCACCCGGTGTGACTCGATCGCCTTTTTTCACATAAACGCCTTTTACCGTACCTGCCACATTGGCATGCACTTCGGTTTCCATCTTCATGGCTTCTGTCACCAACACAGCTTGACCAGCAGTGACTGTATCTCCTTCTTGAACCAAGACATCAATGATATTACCCGGCATTGCCGCACTAACGTGGCCAGGCTCTGAAGCTCGAGTACGGCCAGCGCCACCTTCCGCAACGTATTCGTTCAGAGATTCAAAAACCACTTCTTCTGGCATACCGTCTAAAGACAAGTACAACTTACGTTTACCTACACCAAAATCACCAACCCCCGTGATTTCCACGTTATAGACTTCTCCGTGTACGTCGATCTTAAACTCGGTCGCCAAGCCACCCGCCGCCGCACCTTGGCCTGCTTGCTCTGGTGGTAACAAGACCTCTGGAACCAAGTTTCCATCGGCACGCTGTTGTAAAAACTCACGACCTAACTCAGGAAACATAGCAAAAGTCAGTACATCTTCTTCTGATGTAGCCAATTCACCAATTTCATTACGCAACTTATAAAGCTCTGGTGATAAAGAATCGGCTGGGCGAGCATCGTTAACCGACTCATTGCCAACCGCCTTTTTCTGTACCTCGGCATTCACAGCAGCAGGCGGCTGACCATATCCACCTAATAAATAACGCTTTACTTCATTGGTGATGGTTTTATAGCGCTGACCCGCCAATACGTTATAAACCGCTTGAGTCCCCACAATTTGTGATGTTGGGGTCACCAATGGAGGGTAACCGAGATCGGCGCGCACACGAGGAATTTCGTCAAATACCTCTCGGATCTTGTCTAAAGCATTTTGTTCTTTCAGCTGATTTGCCAAATTCGACATCATGCCGCCCGGTACTTGGTTGATTTGTACCGACACATCTTCACGCGTAAACTCACTTTCGAATTGATGGTATTTTTTACGCACTTCTCGAAAGTAATCAGCAATCTCAGACAACAAGGCCAAATCCAGTCCAGTATCATAGTCCGTATCTTTTAAAGCTGCGACCTGTGACTCGGTAGCAGGATGACTCGTACCGCTAGCAAATGATGAAACCGCTGTATCAATACGGTCTGCCCCCGCTTCAATGGCTTTCAGCTGACACAAAGGCGCCAAACCAGACGTTGAGTGACTATGAACCACCAGTGGCAAATCGACTGCCTCTTTAATCGCTTTAACCAGATCAAATGTGGCGTACGGAGTTAATAGACCCGCCATATCTTTAATGGCAATAGAATCCGCGCCCATGGCTTGCATGGCTTTGGCTTGCTCAACAAACAAAGCTGGCGTATGTACTGGGCTAGTCGTATAACAAATCGTGCCTTGCGCATGTTTACCGGCTTTTTTCACCGCTTTCATCGCGGTTTCAATATTGCGCAGATCATTGAGGGCATCAAAAACACGGAACACGTCGATGCCGTTGTCCGCCGCTTTTTGCACAAAGGCTTCCACCACGTCATCAGCATAATGACGATAACCGAGAAGGTTCTGACCACGCAGCAGCATTTGTAAACGAGTATTTGGCAAAGCCGCACGCAATTGACGTAGACGCTCCCAAGGGTCTTCTTTTAAAAAGCGTACGCACGCATCAAATGTCGCCCCGCCCCACACTTCCAGAGACCAAAAGCCCACTTGGTCGAGTTTCTCACAAATTGGTAGCATATCCTCTGTGCGCATACGCGTTGCAATAAGTGATTGGTGAGCATCACGCAAGGTAACATCTGTCACTTCTATTTTTTGCTTAACTTGACTCATTTTCTTCCTCCTGCGGATTATCGACCAACATGCGCGGCAATGGCTGCGGCAAGTACGAGTGCTATATCACTTGGATCACGTTTAACGGAATAATTTAATAATTCAGGGTGCGCTGGAACAAACCCAGTGTTGAATTCCCCCTTAATAAAATCTGGGTGTTTAAGGATTTGCTGATAATAATTGGCGGTGGTTTTAATGCCATGCAAACGCATATCATCAATGGCACGGCGACCACGCGCAACCATCTCATCCCATGTCAACGCCCACACCACTAGCTTCAAACACATGGAGTCAAAATAAGGAGGAATGTCATAACCTGTATAAATTGCGGTATCAACACGAACCCCTGGGCCACCCGGTGCATAGTAGTGAGTGATACGACCAAAACTCGGTAAGAAATCGTTTTTCGGATCTTCCGCATTGATACGGAATTGCATCGCATAACCACGGTAGCCGATGTCTTCTTGGCGGAAACTAAGAGGTAAGCCAGCAGCAATACGCAATTGCTCCCGGACAATATCAACACCGGTAATTTGCTCGGTAATCGTGTGCTCTACCTGAACCCGTGTATTCATTTCCATGAAATAGACTTCATTGCCAGACAACAAGAACTCCACCGTGCCGGCATTGACATAACCAACCGCTTTGGCCGCCCTTACCGCAAGATCACAAATATATTGGCGTTGCTCTGGAGTCAGTTGAGGGCTTGGAGCAATTTCGATCAGCTTTTGGTTGCGGCGCTGAATCGAGCAGTCACGTTCATACAAATGAATCGCACTACCCTGAGAATCCGCCAATACTTGGACTTCAATATGGCAAGGATCGACAATGCATTTTTCTAAAAATACTTCCGCAGAACCAAAAGCCTTGGTCGCTTCCGAGATCACCCTAGGATATTGAGACGTTAATTCTTCTGGGGTATCACAACGGCGAATGCCACGACCACCACCGCCAGAAGTCGCCTTAATCATTACAGGGTAACCAATTTCTCCTGCTAAAGTTAAAGCCTCATCAAGATTCTCTAAGTTACCTTCTGAGCCTGGTGTCACCGGAATTCCAGCAGCACGCATGCTGTCACGCGCCTGTGTTTTATCCCCCATTTTATGAATGACAGATGAGTGAGGCCCAATAAAAGCGACACCTTTTTGTTCACACAATTCAGCAAAATGCGCATTTTCAGACAAAAATCCATAACCGGGATGAATCGCATCACAACCCGTTTCTATGGCTAAGTTCACTAGACGCAAAGGGTCTAAATAACCGGCAAGTGGATCATCGCCTAACGAATAAGACTCGTCTGCACGTTTAACATGTAGAGCATATCGATCCGGTTCCGTAAATATCGCAACAGAGCGAATCCCAGCCTCTGAGCAAGCGCGAATGATACGAACCGCAATCTCGCCTCGGTTTGCAATCAACACTTTTTTTAACATGAGTCACTCCTTTCTTATTAAAAGAAACCTATTCACGAGGTGACGAGTACAGCCGCCGTGTAAATGTCTCTGAATATTCAGACTACTCAAAGATTAACCAAAGTAAAAATTGATATTACGACAATTATGTATAAGGTATACGTGATGGATAGAAGATGAGAAAACAAAAACAATGCCTCAAAACGTTCATAACTTAATCAATCGACTCACGTTTAGACAATTACAAGTATTTAAAAGTGTCTATGAGTTAAATAGTTACAGCCGAGCTGGAGACATGCTTGGATTAAGCCAACCAGCCGTCAGCAATCAAGTACGACAGCTTGAGCAAACTCTTGAGCAACCTTTATTTGAATATGTCGGCCGTCAACTTTACAGCACGGCAACAGCCAAACGATTGGCCGAATGCATACAATCCATGTTTGAAGAGATTCAACATTTTCAACACGATTTATCAGCCGAAACAGGACTGATTGCAGGAGAACTAAATTTGGTCGCAGTAAGTACGGCGCAGTATGTTGTGCCGTACTTACTGCGAGCTTATACCAATCTACATCCTAACGTGACGATAAATGTGAAAGTCATGAACCGTGCTGCTGCGATTGAACGACTGAATGAAAACCACGATGAATTAGCCATCATGGGGATGGTGCCAAATGATAAACCCATGTTTAGTATTCCATTTCTCAATAATGAATTAATTGCTGTCGCTCCTCGTGAGCATCCACTGCTAAGCTTAGAAGACGTTACATTAAGCGCCTTTTTAGAAAACAATTTATTGTTGCGAGAAACGGGATCTGGAAGCCGCCTAGCACTAGAACTACACTGTCAAAAACAACGTATTCGCTTACAGCCAGAAATGGAAATTGGTTCAAATGACGCCATAAAACATGCTGTGATTGCAGGACTTGGTGTAGCCGTTTTACCTAAGCTAGGCATTCTTTCTGAACTGACTCTTGGCGCTTTAGTTGAGGTTCCAATCAAAGACTTTCCTCTACGTCGCTCTTGGTGCTTAATACACCCTCAAGGCCATCATCCAACTCCAGCGATGCAATCTTTTATTGATTATATCCAACAAAATATTGGCCAATTTGAAGTCATGTTTTCTCGCATGTCCGAAGCACAACCTACCAATTAGATAACTTACCTATCTAATTGGTAGAGCTTCTTTCCCATTATTTCTTGTTCAAAAAACACCTTTCACTGACAAAGTATTACCTTGATCTCATGATCTGTTAACAAACTTCACACGTATATGACATTTAGCATACATCAAATCCAAATATTGCAGTGTAAAATTCGTACAGTTCTGTAGGAATAAGCCTACATATAACAAGGAGGATGCATTAGCAACATTGAAAATATACTTCAACGAGGAACTGCCATGTTTTTTAGTAAACGAAATAAAGTCACCGAAGAGACCATTCCTCAGAGTGAAGATGGAGCGTTAATAAAAGCAATGGAAAAGTCTTGCGCCACCATTAGCTTCCTACCAGATGGCACAATATTAAGTGCCAATACACTATTCCTAAATACAGTCGGCTATTCACTAGAAGAGATTCAAGGCAAAAAACATACTTTATTTTGCCCTAAACAAGTTACGGAAAGTTCGGATTACAAACACTTTTGGGCTGACTTAGCGGCTGGAAAAAGTAAACAAGGCACTTTTTTACGCAAGCACAAAGAGGGTTCAGATCTTTGGCTGGAAGCTACCTATTTCCCCGTCGAAATCAATGGCTCTATTGAAAAGGTAATTAAAATTGCTTCCGATGTGACCAAAGCAAAGCTCATAGCAGACAGCCAGCTTGCTGTTTACAACTCTATCGATCGCTCATCGGCCACCATTGAGTTTACTCCTGATGGCACAATCATTACTGCCAATCAAAACTTTTTAAATACGATGGGCTATCAGTCCACTAAAGAAATCATAGGGCAACACCATAGAAAATTTTGTCCAAAAGAGTTTTATGAAAAACACCCGAATTTTTGGGCTGAGTTAGCGAGTGGTGAATTCAAAACAGGACAATTTGAACGTATCAGCAAACAAGGCAAAACCGTTTGGTTAGAAGCTAGCTACAACCCTATTTTTGATCAATTTGGTCACGTTGTTAAGATACTTAAAGTGGCTTCAGACATCACAGAACGCGTGAATATTCAGCTTGCGATTCAAAATGCCGCTGAAGTGGCTCACTCAACCTCGGTAGAAACGGCTCAAGTTTCTGAAAATGGCGCAGAGATTCTACGTCGTACCGTCGAAACATCAGACAAAATCGTAACCGATGTAGAAGTTTCTACAGGGCTTGTTGAACAGCTAAACTATCAGTCAGAAAGCATCGCAAAAATCGTCTCTACCATTGGATCTATTGCTGACCAAACCAACCTCCTAGCCCTCAATGCTGCCATAGAAGCCGCGCGTGCTGGTGAAAATGGTCGAGGATTTGCGGTCGTCGCTGATGAGGTAAGAACCCTCGCGGCAAGAACGAGCAAATCCACCGTCGAAATTGAAGATATGGTGAAACAAAATAGCGACTTAACTCGCCAAGCGAAAAACAGCATGACCAAAGTCAGCGAGCGCTCAAGTGAAAACGCACAATTAATTAATGAGGCGTCGGGTATCATTGATGAAATATTGAAAGGTGCAAAACACGTTTCAAGTACAGTGAACGAATTACTTAATACAGAAAAATAGCGACCTTTTCTCTGTCTAAAATAACTAATTATTACACTTTAGGACACTTTTACTACAGCAATACAAACGAGTAGCACTTAAAGTGATCTAAGTAGTTAATTCCTTTGCAAGTGCTAAAAGAATCAAAATTTAGGGAGAATGCCCAGATGTTTTTCAGCAATAAGCAAGCCGTAACAAAACCCGTTAAATCTATCGATAATGCAACTGTAGAGGCGATGAATAAGTTTTGTGCGACCATCAGCTTTTCTCCCGATGGCACAGTACTGGAAGCAAATTCTCTTTTTCTTAATGCTGTCGGTTATTCTCTAGAAGAAGTTAAAGGACAAAAACATGCCTTATTCTGTCCTAGCCAAGTAACGTCTAGCCCTGACTATAAAAATTTTTGGCCCGACCTAGCGGCCGGAAAAAGCAAAGAGGGTACTTTTCTTCGCAAACACAAAGATGGTTCAGAAATTTGGCTGGAAGCCACCTATTTTCCTGTTGAAATTGATGGCAATGTTGCAAAAGTAATTAAAATTGCTTCTGATGTCACTAGAGACAAGTTAATAGCTGACAGCCAGCTAGCGGTTTACAGTGCCATTGATCGTTCATCGGCCACCATTGAATTCACCCCCGATGGCACAGTTATTACGGCTAATAATAACTTTTTAAATGCAATGGGTTACCAGTCCAGCAAAGAAATTATCGGCCAACCGCATCGTAAATTTTGTACAAATGAATTTTATGAAGAAAACCCAAACTTTTGGAGTGAACTAGCAAATGGCGATTTCAAAACTGGGCAGTTTGAGCGCATCAGTAAACAAGGTCAGACGGTTTGGTTAGAAGCCAGCTATAATCCTATTTTTGACCAATTTGGCAAAGTCACCAAAGTGCTTAAAGTGGCCTCCGACATTACTGAGCGCGTTAACGCTCAACTAGCGATTCAACATGCAGCCGAAGTGGCTCACTCAACCTCAGTGGAAACCGCCCAAGTCTCTGAAAATGGTGCTGAGATCTTACGTCGCACGGTCGAAACTTCAGATAAAATTGTTGTCGATGTAGAAGTGTCTACCGACCTAATTGAACAACTAAATCACCAGTCTGAAAGTATCGCTAAAATAGTTACGACTATTGGCTCCATTGCTGACCAAACCAACTTACTGGCTCTTAATGCCGCCATTGAGGCTGCACGAGCCGGAGAACATGGCCGTGGCTTTGCCGTCGTAGCCGATGAGGTCAGGACTCTGGCGTCTCGCACCAGTAAATCGACAATAGAAATCGAAGAAATGGTTGCACAAAATAGTCACTTAACCCGACAGGCCAAAACCAGTATGAGCAAAGTGAGTGAGCAATCTACCGAGAACGCACAACTCATCGTTGAAGCCTCTGGAATCATTGACGAAATTCTAAAAGGTGCAGTACACGTTTCGAATACCGTCAACAAACTATTGAATATTGAGAAAAGCTAACCATACATACTAACCTTCCTTTAAAGACCCTAGACAATAATCGAAGGGTCTTCTACCACGTTAAATATAAAGTTCGGTATTCCTAAATAGCAATTTACGGCATTGATGTGTCCTAACTATGATGCAGATATAGTTTTTGAATTAGCTACCTCCCTAAATAACTAAGACAATGAATCTCATTCAATTCATAGCATGTTATGCGTTCAAGGAGGGCATTATGTTAAAATCACTATCAATAAGCCAAGCGATAAAAAGTACCTTTTCCATACTGTTTATTTCTACTTTAGCCTGTGGGATGTATCTCATGGTGGCAATAGATGATGTAAAACAACAACTTGGAACAGTCGTCAATAGAAATGTAAACTTATTGTCCGCCGTTTCTGATCTTCGTTTTTATACGGTTTCTTACCGCCGTTTTGCCTTAGATTATGGCTTAACCGAAGATAAATCCGAACACAAAAAAATCCTACAAACGATTGATTTCAACAATAAAAAAGTGGCCGCAACACAAAAAACAATGGCCACCCTCAGCGATACTGCGGAATTAAATAGTTTCGTCAAAGCATACAATACAAAAATTCAAAGTTACCGAAAAATGCAAGAAAACTATATCGACTTAATTAATCAAGGCGATATAGAACAAGCCCGTAATACTATGTTAGGTCCGATGCTCGCGCCATTTAATGACATTGTGGATTCTCTTACTGAGTTTCAAAATTATTTGAAACAAGATGCCATAAATATAAAAGAAACCGAATCTAACACCATCCAAAATCTTATTTATACAACCTCTGCACTTGGTGTTGTTTTACTCACTTTCTTAATTTTTTCAGCGATCATCATTACCCGTAAAGTCACAATACCACTCGCATTATTAAGTAAACAAATGACAAAAGTAGCCAAAGGTGACCTTAGTGTAGAGCTGAATATGCAATCGTTTAGCCGTGACGAAATTGGCGACGCGGCGCACACCTTTGCCAATATGCAAAGCGACTTAACTCACCTTGTGGAAAAAATAATAGACAGCGTTAAAACACTGGATAACACCTCACTATCCTTTAATGAGCGCTTATCTGAGACTGCAAAAAACTTAGATATTCAACAACACGAAATAGAACAGACAGCCTCTGCCACAACGCAAATGCAAGCAGGATTAGAATTGGTCGTTGGTAACATAAATCAAGCATCAAATGATGCGAACATTGCGAAAAATGAAGCAAGTAATACTTATCAATCGGTTAATGCCGCGATAAAACAGTCAACACAGTTAGCCGAATCTATTACAGAAGCTGTGGCTGTCATAGACAAACTACGCCAAGAAAGTCAGGCCATTAACAATGTCTCGGAGGTCATCTCGAACATAGCAGACCAAACTAACTTGCTTGCATTGAATGCGGCAATTGAAGCCGCCAGAGCAGGAGAATCAGGTCGTGGTTTTGCCGTTGTGGCCGATGAAGTAAGACAGCTAGCACAAAAGACTCAAACGTCTATTAGCCAGATAAATGAAACGATCCAAACCCTACAAAACAATGCCGAAATTGCAGGGACGGTAATGGAAAACACTCATCAGCAAATGCAAGCTGACATTGAAAAAACCATTGCGGCCGGTAACTCGATTGAAAACATACTGAATGCCACCAACCAAATTGCGGACATGAATGCCCAAACCGCGGTAGCATCAGAATAACAAAATATGGCGGCGCTTTCATTAAACCAAAGTATCGCCAACATTCACTTAGCCGCAAAAAGTATTAACGATAACGCTCAGCTCGCTAAGCAAGCTTCTAAAGAGCTTAGCAATGAAAGCCAACATTTAAGCCTGTTGGCCAGCCATTTCATACTCAAAACTCACTAACCCTTTTCAAAAAAAATCCGCTATCTAGTTTTCTAGATAGCGGATACATTTTTCAAATACATTTTTATTCAAAAACGAAAATATATTATTTCGGCATTTCATGCTCAAGCAATAAAAGACCAGCACCAGTGTTGGAAATTGGTGCATGATAATTACGATGCAACTCAGTCACTTTTCCGCGTAATGCACCACGCATCGCAATCCACATGTTCAGCTCAACTGTTTGCGCGCCGCCCATTTTAACCAAATCCAAATTGGAATATTTCGTTAATTCTTCAGGGTCCGTTACCAGTTTGTCCATACACTCAAGGTCAAACTTACGATTAAGCGTGCCTGCCGCTTCTCCATCTAGCTGGTGAGATAGACCACCTGTACCAAAAATAGCCACCGTCATATCTGAATCGTAAGATTCAATCGCTTTACCAATTGCTTGTCCTAATGCGTAGCAGCGTTTTGGTTGTGGCATTGGGTGTTGCTCACAGTTAATGCAAACCGGAATAACTTTTACATGACCGTAATCATTACCTGGCCACATCAAGCTAAGGGGCACTGTCAAACCATGATCGACTTTCATTTCTTGGCAAATGGTCATATCAAAACCATCTTCAACTAGGCTATTCGCAATATGCCAAGACAACTCTGACTCTCCAGTCACTGGTGGAATAGTGGCAATTCCCCAGCCTTCATCTGAGTTGTGATACTCATCCGCAACACCAATAGCAAAGGTAGGCTTTTTATCAATAAAAAACTCCAGACCATGATCGTTATAGAACAACACAATCACATCTGGTTTCTTTTCATTTAACCATTTACGGACTGGAGGATAACCGTCAAAAAATGGCTTCCAGTAAGGCGTTTCTTCCGCTTTATTTGCCATTGCATTAGCAATCGCAGGAATGTGTGAGGTCGTTACTGCACCAATAATATTCGCCATTATTCTTCTCCTGCGCCACGTCTAACCAACATGGCTTTGAAATCCTCAAGACTCATACCCGTTTGAATCGCACCGATATCTTGCATATTTAATTTAAGCAATCCAGCAAACTTCGCCACGTAATAAATACTGCCACCTTGCTGCAATAAGCCAATGATATCGCGCTCTTGAATCGCTTTAATCTGCGCGTCCGTTAAGCCAAATTTAGCGCAATAAGCGTCTGGGTCTTTGTTAAACTCATCACGAGCCGATTGCTCATTGAAGGAATAACACATTTTATTCAGCCCATAGCCTTTCTTTGCCATTTTTCCGTTGAACAAATAAGTTCCCGGAATAGGTTGAGTCGGATCGTTTGCTGTCATGACTAATACCCTTTAATTTTTATTGATTCGCCATACGGTTAACTTACTATGACCAATATAGGCGCATTGGATTATCCACCAACAAAGCCTGTTGTAGCTCTGATGTTGGGGCAATATGAGGAATCACATCCACTAGATGTCCATCATTTGGCGCTTCAACTTTCATATTCGGGTGTGGCCAATCCGTCCCCCATAACACTCGATCAGAGAACTTTTCTACCAAGGTACGAGCAAAAGGATAAACATCTGAATAGTCAGGCGCATGCTGAGTTAAACGCTCTGGGCAGCTGACCTTACACCACACATTATCATTATCGGCCATGAAGTTAACAAAACGTTGGAAGTCCGGGTGATCAACACCATTGGCTACGTTTGGCGTTCCCATGTGGTCCACAACTATCGTGGTATTCAATTCTTTCAAGAAGGGGATCAAATCTTCTAGATCCGCCGCTTCAAAATACACCACAATGTGCCAACCGAAAGGACGAATCTTCTCTGCAATTGAGAAAAACACTTCTCTTGGTGTGCTATCGACAAGGCGTTTTACAAAATTAAAGCGCACTCCGCGAACACCCGCCGCATGCATTTTTTCTAGCTCTTCATGGGTGATCGAGTCATCAACAAATGCCACGCCACGAGCCAGATCTCCAGCGGTTTCCAGAGCATCGATCAGAGCCGAGTTATCGGTACTGTGACAAGAGGCCTGAACAATAACATTGCGAGCAAAACCTAGATGGTCACGTAAGGCAAACAACTGCTCTTTAGAAGCATCACAAGGCGTGTACTTACGTTTTGGATGATAAGGAAATTTATCAGCAGGTCCAAAAACGTGGCAGTGCGCATCGACGGCGCCCGCGGGTGCCTTGAAGTTCGGCTTACTTGGGTTTGGGTGAAATGGAATATAATCTTTGTCCATCATGTTCAAATACCTGTCTTATTATTCGTTCTAATGAACCTGTCTATTTGTTCGACAGGTCGTTGTATCATCACTCGATCAGCCACTAAAGCCCGTTGCTGTGAGCAAACACTTGCCCATCAAATAACTTTCTCGCGGTACGTAAAATAGCTGCTGAACCTAAGTCACCATTTTCTTCTTGATCTAGAATCACAGTCATCGCACCAATGGGATGCTCGACATCCAGCGTCATACGAGCACTCGGTTCATAATTTGCGACATCATTCGCTGGCGAACCTTTCAAAATAGCCGCAGTCGCCACACTTACCGCTCCCAATACACCAATAGAGGCATGACAGCGATGAGGAATAAAGGTACGCGTTGAAATCGCGCCACCATTCGTAGCCGCACTCACCATGGTCATTTTAGGAACCGATTTTTCTTTCACGTCACCCAAGTTCATCATAGGACCCACTTGTAAGCGAATCGACTCCAGTTTGGCTTTTAATGCTTCATTGGCTTCCAGCGCTTCGCGTGATTCAGTACCCGTAATCCCCATATCCGCTGCACGCATAATCACCACAGGCATGCCGTTATCGATACAGGTCACTTCTACACCATCAATCACATCAACCACATTCCCCGTTGGTAACAAAGCGCCACAGCTAGAACCCGCGGTATCTTTGAACTCAATGGGAACGGCGGCAGAAAATCCAGGAACGCCGTCGATACGAGCTTCCCCTTCGTATTGAACTTCGCCGTCTTTTATGGCGACACGTGCTACGGCAATTTTTCCAGTATTTTCCATAAAGATGCGCACAGAGGTTTCGCCTTCTTGTGCTGCAACCAAACCACGCTCTACAGCAAAAGGCGCCACGCCAGCAAGAATATTGCCGCAGTTTTGTGCATCGGTAACAACCGCTTGATCAACAAATACTTGCAGGAACAAATAGTCCACATCAGCATCGTCACGGGTTGATTTTTTCACTACCGCCACTTTTGATGCCAATGGATCCGCACCGCCAATACCATCGATTTGACGATCGTCTGGGGAGCCCATCACCCGCAATAAAAATTGCGCACGAGCATCCACATCGACTGGCAAATCATCCGCTAAGAAATACGCCCCTTTTGATGTGCCGCCACGCATCCACATACAAGGCGCACTTTTTAAAACGCCTGCCTGCTTAGACATATTTCAGACCTTTCTCTTTAAGGCGAGGACGCATTTCATAAATATCTAAGCCCAACTCACCATTGGCCATACGCACACGTTTTGACTCTTCATTCGCCATGCGTTTACGTGACAGCTCTAATACCTCAGCGGCATTTTCACGACGAACCACCACCACACCATCATCGTCAGCCACGATGACATCACCAGGATTAATCAAGGCGTCAGCACAAACCATAGGCACATTCACAGAGCCAACCGTTTCTTTGATCGTACCCTCTGCAAAGACCGCTTTCGACCAAACAGGGAAGTTCATTTGACGCAGATCACGGGTATCACGAACGCCCCCTTCGATGATCAAACCAACCACGCCACGAGACTGTGCTGATGTCGCCAACAAGTCGCCGAAGAAACCATGATTAGAAGGCGATGTAGGCGCAAACACCATGACATCTCCCGCTTTGCACTGTTCGATCGCCACGTGCATCATCCAGTTATCACCCGCGGCACCTGAAATAGTGATCGCTGACCCCGCAATGGTTTTATCCATCTGGATTGGACGCATGTAATGAGCCAACAAACCGACACGACCTTGGGATTCGTGAATGGTGGCCACACCACACTCTGCCAAACCATCAATCACCGCTTGATCGGCACGTTCAATATTTTGCACTACTACATTATTACGCATGATTCTTTCCTCGCTCCTAATAGAGAGTCTTAGGCTTTTAAACGACTAAATACACGTCGAGCATTGTCTTCAAAAATAGCTTGTTTCTGCTCAGCGGATAACACTGTGTTGTTATCGATATAGCGTTTCGTGTCATCAAAATAATGACCTGTTTCTGGGTCGATACCGCGTACCGCGCCGATCATCTCAGAAGCAAACAAGATGTTTTTCGTCGGAATAATGTCGAGCAATAGATCGATACCACGCTGATGGTAAACACAGGTATCAAAATAAATGTTGTTTAACACGCGTTCGGCAAGGTCAAAGCCTTGATCCTGTGCCATACCGCGGAAACGTCCCCAGTGATAAGGCACAGCGCCACCGCCATGCGGAATGATAATTTTTAATTCTGGGAAATCTTTAAAAACATCCGACATCATTAATTGTTGGAAGCCTGTGGTATCCGCTCCCAAATAATGTGAACCCGTTGTGTGGAAGCAATCGTTACAGGCCGCGCTCACGTGAATCATGGCAGGAATATCGTATTCACACATTTTTTCGTAGATAGGATAAAAAGAGCGATCAGCCAAAGATTGATCTTGCCAATAACCACCACTTGGATCTGGGTTCAAGTTGATACCAATGAAGCCCATTTCTTCAACAGTACGCACAATTTCAGCAACTGATTTACCTGGATCAACACCAGGAGATTGAGGTAACTGAGCAACTGGGGCAAAGTTTTCTGGGAAAAGATCACAGACACGACGAATCAAATCGTTTTGGTGCTCAGTCCAATATTGGCTCGTGTATTCATTGCCAATATGATGACCCATCCAGCTAGCACGAGGAGAGAAGATAGTTAGATCAGTGCCACGCTCTTGCTGTAAACGTAATTGGTTTTTCACGATACTGTCACGAATTTCGTCGTCAGAAACAATGACCTTACCTTTTTCCCCCACAAAAGCAGGATCTTTAGCAACCTGTGCTTTTTGTTTATCGCGATATTCACCGACACCTGGTGGTGTCGTCGTATAATGTCCGTGGCAATCTATAATCATGTTACTACTCTCTATTCTTATTTAGGGTAACAAACGCTGCTAAGCAAAAAGTATGGCATCTGTCATATGCTTTACACTTACTTTATGAACACAGTCGCTCAATCACAATCTATCCCAGAGTATTCTTGCACTGTGTCGATTTGGCTATTTCATTTTGGCCGAAAGGGTATTGCATTTTGATATAGCTGCTTTTTAATACAGCAGTGACATTTCGTCATTTTTATTATTTATTTTAAATACTTCCACCAAACAGCTTCGTTTTTGATTACCGACAACCCAATTATCATATTGATATATATAGTTTTTTTAAATTCACAAAGTACCTCGTATTTTTTCGTATTCCTTTTTCGATATACGAGAGACATAAAAAATTCATTTCTAAAAAGACAGAAATTACGACATTTTGATGATGCAGCTCAAGAAAGCAGCCCAAAAATACAGATAAGAATTGAATACAAAGTGCCAATGTCGACAAAGTTCGCATTAACACTTTATGAGCTTTTAGAAAAAATATAGGGTATTTTGAAAATGATCCTATATTATTTACAAGCTCAACGATGCTGCTTAAATGATAGGATTGGCTGCGTTACTACGAAGAAAAGTAGAAAATACAAAAATAAATCACTGGGACCTAAGACCCCCAAGCTTGGAGAGATAAAATGAATCTAACAAAAAAAATTACACTGGGTTTAATTGCAGCGGGCGCTGTAAGTAGCGTGAGCGCAGCGGATCTCACCCTTACTATCGGTCACGTTGATCCTCAAGAATGGACCACATCGAAAAAAGGTGCGGCCACTGAAGTCTTCAAAAATCTTGTGGAAGCAGAATCTGGTGGCCGAATTGAAGTCAATGTTTACCCGTCCGGTCAGCTTGGTGGCGAGACAGACTTGGTTCAGTCCACACAAGATGGCACATTAAGCATGACGATGGTTTCAGGTGCCTTTGCTAAAGTCTGTAAAGAAGCGGCTGTATTAGAAATTCCTTATCTATTCCCCTCTGCTCCTGTTGCTTGGGAAGTACTCGATGGTGACTTCGGCAAAGCATTGTCTGAACATTGCTTAAAAGAAAGTGGGCTACGCACTCTTGCTTATGGTGAGACAGGTTTCCGTAATTTTACTAACTCAAAACGTCCGGTAGCAGAACCAAAAGATTTAACAGGTTTAAAAATCCGTGTTCAAACGCTCCCCCTCTACGTGGAAATGGTGAAAGCAATGGGCGCAGAACCAACGCCAATTGCATGGCCTGAAGTCCCATCCGCATTAACCACAGGCGTTGTTGACGGACAAGAAAACCCAGTCAGTGTTATCGAAGCAAATAAATTCTATGAATTCCAAAAATACCTAACACTGGATGGCCACGTTTACGGCACCGATTTCTTATTAATCAATGAAGATCTTTATCAATCACTGAGTGATGAAGACCGTGCTATTATTGACCGTGCGGCGAAGGTTGCAGGTACTCTGGGTCGTGCAGTACAGCAATTTAATTCTGCAAAAGGTCTAAAATCTCTGGCTGAAAACGGAATGCAAATTACCACACCTACACCAGCACAAATGGCCAAGTTCCGTGATATTGCACAACCTGCCGTGATCAACTGGTTAAAAGGTGAAGTACAACCAGAGTGGATCGAGCGTGTTCAAATGTCGGTAAAAGTCGCTAGTAATTCGCAATAAGAACAACACTTGAAATCGGACAATCGAAAGCGTTTTTATCGCTTTCGATTGTTTTCCTTCGTTACAATCCGGAAAGCTCACCATGAAACGCCTCTATAAAAATACTCTCGCCACCCTAACTGGTACCTCCTTATTCGTTATCTTTGGCGTTATTTTAATCAGCAGTTTGAGCCGTTACTTATTTAACTCGCCCATCCAGTGGAGTGAAGAAGTCGCAAAATACGCCATGATATACGGCACCATGTTTGGTACAACATTATGCTATTTAGAAGGTATCCATATTCGTTTTAGCTTTTTAGAAGACATGGTCTCTACTAAAGTTCGCCATGCCTTAAATGTTATCTCTGACATTATTGCACTCGTTAGTGGTTGCGTACTCGCCTATTCTGGCTACATTTTCATGATGAAACGTGGTGGAATACAAGCTCCCGGCACAGGTATTCAAATGTATTATTTTCAGGCCGCCATGGTCATCGGCGGAGTCTGCCTTGTCATCGCGGCTGCGATTCGACTGGTCGACTACTTTCAATCCAACACGTTAGAAAAAGGACAATAATCATGCTAGGTTTCGGGATTCTTATTGTCCTTTTAGTGATTGGTAGCCCCATTGCATTCGCTATTTTATTGGGTATTGTTGGCCATATTTACACCCTACCGTTTAATGTGAGCCTTGTTGCCCAGCGTATTTTCAGTGGTCTGGACTCATTCTCTATTTTAGCTATCCCTCTTTTTGTGCTTGCTGGTGAGTTGATGAATGAAAGTGGCATCACTAGCCGAATTATTAACTTTGCGAATGCATTAGTTGGTCACATGAAAGCAGGACTTGCTCAGGTAAACATATGGGCATCAGTCATTTTTGCCGGATTATCTGGCTCAGCGGTAGCGGATACCTCAGCGTTAGGGCGCGTATTTATTCCTACCATGGAAAAAGAGGGCTATCCACGTTCTTTTGCCGCAGCACTCACAGCCGCCTCGTCGGTTATCGGGCCAATGATACCGCCGAGCATCCCAGTCATTATTTACGCATTAATCACCACTGGCGTATCAGTCCCAGCCCTTTTTCTTGCAGGGGTAACACCTGGGTTATTTCTTGCTGTCGGTTTATCGATTTACGTTTACTTTTTTGCGGGTCATTACGCCCCCCTAAAAGAAAAACTGTCTATGAAGGAGCGTTGGAAAGCATTTGTAGAAGCATGGATTCCACTGTTCATGCCAATATTTATCGTTGGTTCAATCCTAACCGGTATTGTTACACCAACGGAAGCCGCTGCCTTTGCTGCTGCTTATGCGTTATTAGCGGGTATGTTCATTCTGAAAAGTTTGAAAATATCGAGTTTGCCTAGCATTTTTACTCGTGCAATGCGTGACTCATCAGTCATTCTTATTGTGATTGGTGTAGTCGCAGCCGCAAACTGGTTACTCACCTTCTCAAGAGTGCCACAAACCATCAGCCAGATGGTTCTAGAACAAGTTTCAAGCCCTTGGATGTTCTTGATACTGGTGAACATTATTTTGTTAGTTGTAGGCCTGTTCCTCGAAGGGATCGCGGCTATGCTAATACTACTCCCAATTCTGCACCCTATCGCGATGAGTCTTGGTATTGATCCCGTTCATTTTGGTATCGTAGTGATTTTCAACCTGATGATCGGCCTTGTCACACCACCAATGGGGATTTGCTTATTCGTTTCTAATTCGATTGCTAACGTTGGGATAGCGGCTATTTCTAAACAAATTATGCCGCTTTTCTTAGTTGAATTGGCGGTCTTGATCTTAATCACTTTTGTGCCGAGCACAGTAACCTTCTTACCCACCTTATTCGGTTATTAACACGAATAAGTTGCCAAAAAAAACGACGCCATGTGTGCGTCGTTTTCTATTTGACGAAAAAGTAGATGACTTATAGCTGAGACAAGACGTACTCAGCAGAACTCACTTTGTATTCGCCGGGCTCATCCAGCCATAACTGCTGAACAATGCCGTTTGTCACTAACATAGCGTATCTGCGACTGCGAATACCCATTTTAGCCGCGGAGATATCCAGCTCTAATCCCATAGAACAAGTAAACTCAGCCAAACCATCGGCTGCCATGATTAGGTTTTCGGCGTTATTGGCCTTGCCCCATGCATTCATCACAAAGACATCATTTACAGACAAACAAATAATTTCATCTACGCCTTTTTCTTTTAGCGCATCAAAATGCACAACAAAACCAGGCAAATGGCTGGCACTACAGGTTGGCGTAAAAGCGCCAGGTACGGCAAACATCAGAACAGTTTTACCGGAAAAAAACTCTATAACATCGATTGTTTCTGGCCCTTCTTCACCCATTATTTGGAACGAGCCATGCGGCAACATATCACCCATATGAATCGACATAAACGTTATCTCCACAGAATTAGGTTGCCTTAATATTAACGCAACCTAACTGAGAAAAACCATCAAACAATCTTAAATTGACTAAGTAGTTGTTTCTGATGAGAAGCCAGCTTAGATAAACCTTCACTATCTCTCTCACTTTGATCCGAACCCGCCGCAGCTTGTTCCGACATTTCAGAAATTTCTAACACATTTTGTTTAATTTCTTGGGCCACAGCCGATTGCTCTTCCGCGGCCGTCGCAATTTGCGTACTTAAATCACGTATTTCAGCCATATTAGTTTGTAAATCAGCCAAAGAGGCACCGACTGAACGTGCTTCTTCTGCGCTTGAAACCGCACTCTTTCGACTATCTTCCATACTGCCAACGGTTCTCGATACGCCTTGCTGTAATTGCGCAATCACTTGCTGAATTTCTTCCGTAGAGCTATGCGTTCGAGTTGCTAAGGTGCGCACCTCATCTGCCACAACGGCAAAACCTCTGCCCTGCTCCCCAGCTCGCGCTGCTTCAATTGCCGCGTTCAATGCCAGTAAATTGGTCTGTTCTGCAATGTCTTGGATCACATCAAGAATCCGATCAATACTCTTCGAATGTTCATCAAGCTGATTCACTACAACGGTTGATTCTTCAATTTGCTCAAGTAGGTGCTCAATTTTTTGAATATTAGAATCCATTTGTGAGCGATTCTGTGTGGCTCTTTGATCAACAGACTGAATTTGATGCAAAATAACTTCCGAACTTTTAGCCACCTGATCAACCGTAGACACCATCTCAGACATAGAAGAAGCCACTTCGGTGGTTCTTTCATTCTGCGCGCCCATTATGCGTTTAGAATCACTCGCCAAACGAACATTGCTACCAGCGGATTCCGCCACCTCATTTGAAGCCTGGTCAATTTCGGACATCACCGTCTGTAGCTTGGCAACCAATCCGTTTACCCAAGTAGATAATTCACCAAACTCATCTTTGGTTTTAACCTTACTACGCTGAGTAAAATCACCATCTGAAATTTTTCCTAATACCGTCATCACTTCTTTTAGTGGAAGACGAATACTACGACTCACCCATAAAGCCACCAGCACGGCAATAATAATGGAAACGACTAAGACCACTTCAATAATAATGGTCGATAATGTTGCCGCATCAGAGGCTTCTTTTTTAGCACTTACCCCCATTTCGGTGGCTTCAGATAATAATTGCTGCACCGAGGTATTCACCAATTCCATGCTATCTGAAAGCTGCTTAGCCAAGACTTCAGACTCCTGCACTAAATGAGTATTTTCATAATACTTTGTGATGACACCATCATCGGATAACACACTATTCTCTACTTCACTGATCAAACCATTGATGTTGTCATCGTTTAAATAGGACTGTTTATCTTTCAAACTCGCAATGTTGGAAGCCATAGCATCGCGCAACTCCTGCATCCTATCCAGGCTACGCACATCAAAATAATCATTCACAGTCACCTGAAGGCTTTCAATTTGGCTGTGCATATAGGATGCAGCAAACTGAATTTCCGGTGTATCACCGTCTGTTACCAACATGCCCAAATCTTCTACCGCAAAAGTAATAGCGTCTTTCAGGTCAAGCTTTTCATCTGGAATAGCCGCTTGCAGCTCCAGCATCCTTTTATGATTAGAGAAAGCAACATCGGTAAAACCATAGAAATGTTCTACCTCTGATTCTATATTGGCTAGCGTTTGCGTCATCCTTGGTAGCTCTTTTAATTGTTCTGACAACTGACCAGACACATCATTAAATTCTTGCTTATACGACGAAAAGCGTGTCGATAAATCCTCCAATGAATCAGGAGTTTTACTTAACAAATACTGCAAAACCACCGCATTCGCTAAACTGACATCTTCTTTTAATTCGTTGCTAGTCGATGAAATGTTGGCGACTTTTCCTGTTACCACATTTAATCTATCTTCTATTTTGTTAATGCCTACAAATCCAGATGCAGCAATCATCAGCAAAAGTATTAATAAAATACCAAAGCCAAATAAAATCCTTTGAATGACGGATAACGACATAATCGACCTCTAAATTAAATCTGCTCTAAATTTTTCTTTATCTATTTACACAATCAGTCTTTTCAAAACACAAAACTTGACCGATTATACAGAAAGAACAATAACACTTTGTTTACAATGAGTATCTACCCTTGGCTATCAAAAATACCTTATAAAAGACAAAGCTTGGCTCATAAAACCAGCATAGATTTCTTTCAATCCACCAATCTGGTAGATTGAGCATCTCTCATTTTGAATTCGACCTACGCTTTATGGATTGCCCCTTATACGAAAAAATTGCCAACCAAATTGAACATCAAGTTCATGAAGGTATTTTTTTGCCGGGCGCAAAAATTCCCTCGGTACGAAAATCCAGCAAACAAATGGAAGTAAGTGTGGCAACCGTTTTGCAAGCTTATAGTTTGTTAGAAGACAGAGGGGTGATCAAAGCACGGCCTCAAAAAGGCTACTTTGTCCAAGAGATCCAACCCCAAGTATTAGAACAAGCAAAAATTGAGCCCACACAAAATGACACCAGTATCCACACTCTACTGCGTCGTTTGCTGCATACATCACAAAATAACCATGTCATTCAATTTGGCGCAGCCATTCCTAAAAGCCAATTTTTACCTATCAGACAACTACAGCGCTCGGTAGGTCGATTAATGCGCCTTGAGCCAGAAATATGTGCCGCTTATGAGTTCACCCCAGGTTCTCTCAGCTTACGCCGTCAAATAGCCATACGTATGCTTGATAGCGGCTGCCAACTGCAACCAGACGACATAACCATTACTTTAGGGTGCCAAAATGCACTGATGCTCTCACTGCAAGCGGTGGCAACAGCAGGTGATACCATCGCGATTGAAAGTCCTGCTTATCATGGTGTTTTACAGGCAATTGAAGTTCTAAATTTAAAAGCGGTGGAAATCCCTTGCTATGCAGAAACAGGCATAGACTTAGACTTATTAGAAAAGGCCGCTGAAGAATGGCAAATAAAGGCCTGCATTGTGACTCCAAACAACCAAAACCCAAGCGGTGCAACCCTAAATCACCAGGCCAGACAACGTATCATTCATCAGTCGCTGATGCACAATTTCACTATTATAGAAGACGATGTATACGGGGAATTAAGCTATAAAGACAAACACGAACGTTCCTTAAAAGCAGACGATAAAAATAACAGCATTATTTATTGCAGCTCTTTTTCTAAAAGTATTGCTCCTGGGTTTCGTATCGGCTGGATCGTCGGTGGTCAATTTCAGACGAAGATTGAACATTATGCTTATGTTCAATCTTTGGCTATTCCCACTTTAACACAAACAGCTATCGCCAATTTTCTAGAAAACGGTGCTTATGATAGACACCTAAGAAAAACTCGACTGGCTTACCAAGACAACTTAGCTCGCTGCCAAGCTCTTATTCAGCAACATTTTCCAGAAGGTACGACAACATCAAACCCACGTGGTGGTTTCTTGTTATGGGTTACACTCCCCAGTGCAGTCAATGCTATGCTGCTTCATACCCAAGCTCTAGAAATTGGCATTGGTTTACTACCTGGTCTAGCCTTTAGTTTAACGGCTCAATTTAGTCATCATTTCAGACTGAACTATGCACTAACTTGGGATAATAAAACGGATGCCGCACTAAAAGAACTCGGCAAACTTTGTTATTCACAATTACATTCAAGTAGGGCCTCTTAAGGATGAACTAGGTACCATGAGCTATTACTCAGTAGACGTTTTTTCATATATAAGTAAAAGTTATGTTTTCTATATTTGCCATCTTTAAATTCATCTGTACAGACAGAGCAAAAAGCGTACAATTCGCATTCTTTTTTAAACACTCTGCCTCCTTGGCCGATAACTTGAACATCTGAAATAGTAGCTGGCTTGTTGCGATGGAATTTGTTGCACATCCGAGAGACCTTCCATTAGAAATTACACTAATAGAAGATCAGCCCTTTCCTCAAATAACTGAAGATCGAGCTGGGTTTGTCGGTATTACATATGTCACCCTTCGTCCTTTTGATAATGGGCGCTCGGTTAGAATTACATTGGAAGAGATAGACCCTAACTTTTGCGTGTCTGGCCGTATTGTATCGTGCAATAAAGAGAACGATGGCTATCACATCGCCATAGAGTTTCCAACCGCAGAAGAATGCTACTGCGTTCGCATGATAGAACAACTTTCTCAGATCGAACATTATCGACGTCAAGCCAAAATGGCTGGTCGACGACTCAACTACAACGAAGCGGCCGCCGAATGGATACAGAAGTTTGCCGCCAGTTTTCCCGCTTTCACTTTATAATAAGACACCATGACAACCACTCTTTCTCAACGTGATATTGATATCATCACTTCCCAGCTAGGACGAACGCCTAGTGGCATTAGTGCCATTGCACATTATTCACCTAATGGCATTCCTCAAGTACTAGAAATGGAAACCTGGGTTTTCGAACAGCCTTTTCCTACTCTGTACTGGCTATCTAGCAAAGCCATCGACAAGGCCTTGGCAAAAATCGAAAGTCAGGGTGTTGTCAAAGAGCTTGAACAACGTATCAAAGAAGACGAAGCTCTACGCGAAGCCCACCATGCTTCACATCGTGATTATATTGCTAGGCGCTGGGAAGTCATGAGCGACGAACACAAAGCCATTATAGAAGAGAAAGGCTTTAAGCCTTTATTTGATAAACTAGGCATTGGCGGTATTGCGAATTGGGACCAAGTAAGATGCTTACACATGCAATACGCCCATCATCTTGCTGGCAATAATGTTATTGGTCAAATATTGGATGAAGAATACGGCATAAAAGCCATCGCTGACGCTGAATAAATTCATAGCAAGTAGAAAAACAAAAAAGGGGAACAATCTATTAAGTTGTTCCCCTTTTTATTCGTTAGCACTCATGACTCAGAAATAGCCCTTTATTTATTTTAGGCTTTTAAGCTTTTCTTTCAGCTCTTCAGCCGTCTTAACCGTCGGCAATACTTCACGAATACGATTGAATGCAGCTTGTGCTACTGCAGCTCGCTGAGCATAGGTTGTTAATGCACCACCGGTCCAACCTGCTAACTTCACCATTTCATTCTTGAAGTTATTTCCGCTAACACCATGTCCACCTAACGCCATTAATGCATCTTCAATTTCTAAATAGCTTGGTCGCTCGCCACCAAACTTCATAAAATCATCTTGCTGTACTTCGGCAAACTGTTTTGACATTCTCGAAACCCTTTATGATAAAACATCCTTATGTTTAAGTTAGACACATTTTGCCTTTCACACAAGAGATAGCATGTATCAAATCGTAAAAGTTAGTCCCTTGTACGTACACGGTCGACCGCTTTTTGCCAACCTTGATACAATCTCTCGCCTGTGCCCTCAGCCATTGAAGGCTCAAAGCATTTGTCCGCTTTCCACAATGCTTCAATTTCATCCAAAGACTGATAAAGACCAACGTGTAAACCTGCAAGAAATGCTGCACCCAATGCTGTCGTTTCCGTCACACAGGGACGCTCTACGGTAATTTCTAATAAATCACTTAAGAACTGCACCATGACATCATTAATTACCATTCCGCCATCAACACGTAAAGAGCTGAATGTCGCACCATCTTGTGCCATTGCTCCAACAAGGTCTTTTGTTTGATAACAAACCGAGCGTAAACCCGCACTCACAATATCAGATACACTTGTATCTCGAGTCAAGCCAATCATGGCACCACGAGCATCTGGATCCCAGTATGGCGCCCCTAATCCAGTAAATGCGGGCACTAAATAAACCGAATCATCATTCAAAGCTTGCTTGGCTAAACTTTGAGTTTCTTTGGCGTCTGAAAATAACTTTAAACCATCGCGAAGCCACTGAATCGCCGCACCAGCGACAAAAATACTTCCCTCTAAGGCATAAGTAACTTTTCCATTTAGGCGATATCCTACGGTGGTCAGTAATTTATGTTCTGAGCGAATGGCTTTATCACCCGTGTTCAAAATCATGAAGCAGCCGGTACCGTAAGTACTTTTAACCATCCCCGGAGCAAAACACGCCTGACCGACTAATGCAGCCTGTTGATCTCCAGCAATACCATTGACTGGAATTTCAGCGCCCAACCAAGAGGCATCAATCACCCCAAAGTCCGCGCTGCAATCCATCACTTCAGGGAACAAAACATCACCGATACCTAACAGCTCAATCAGCTCATCATCCCATTCTTGCGTATGAATATTAAACGCCATTGTCCGAGCGGCATTGGTTGCATCCGTTTTATGAGATTGACCATTAGTGAGTCGCCATAACAAGAAACTGTCAATTGTACCAAATGCCAAACGCCCTGCTTGAGCTTTGTCTTTAGCCCCATCCACATTATCTAGAATCCAACGAATCTTGGTAGCAGAAAAATAGGGGTCAATCAGCAAACCGGTTTTTTCTTGCACCTTTTCACTTAAACCTTGCTCACTTAATGTTTGGCAAAATTCACTCGTCCGTCTATCTTGCCAAACAATCGCGTTATAAACTGGCTTGCCCGTTTCAGTATCCCAAAGTATCGTTGTTTCGCGTTGATTTGTGATACCTATAGTTGCTAACGCTTGCGCGTCTATCCCTGTATCCTTGAGAACAGATCGACACACAGCTAAAGTAGATGACCAAATATCTTCCGGATCATGTTCAACCCAACCATCGTTAGGAAATATTTGCGGAAACTCTTGTTGAGACTGGCCAACGCGAGCACCTTTCTCATCAAATAAAATCGCTCGAGAGCTGGTAGTACCTTGATCTATTGCAAGAATATAATGGGTCATAGTGAATTCTCTTTGAAATCACAGCCATTCAAAAAGCGAACGGCTAAATTGTTGTTTTGTTTTTTGAACATGAATATTCAAATACGAATATTCCTTATTAAAAACCAATGCACACTCGTTTAGCAAGCATCGTTTAACAAGTAATGCCTTTTATCAGGAGAAGAAAACAATATGGGTCAACTATCTCGTCAAGACAACATTATCGCCATTGTGAAGGAAAAGGGTTATGTAACTATTGATGAATTGGCCAGTCAATTTTCCGTTACCCCACAGACTATTCGTCGTGATATCAATGAATTAGCAAAAGCAGACCAAATACGTCGCCATCATGGCGGAGCCAGCTACGACTCAAGCACAACAAACGTGGCATACGCCACCAGACAAATTTTGCAGCTCCCAGCAAAAGAACAAATAGCAAAACGTATCGCGGCAGAAATACCCAATAATGCCTCTTTGTTTATTAACATAGGCACTACAACAGAAACCGTTGCACGGGAACTATTAAACCATCAAGGTTTGCAAGTTATTACCAACAATCTCAATGTGGCCACGATTTTAAGTGGCAAAGAAGATTTCACCGTCATTATTGCTGGAGGCACAGTTCGTTCGAGGGACGGCGGTGTAATGGGGGAAGCGACTATCGACTTTATCAACCAATTCCGTGTGGACTTTGGCATTATTGGTATCAGTGGCATAGACCCAAATGACGGCTCTCTTCTAGATTACGATTATCAGGAAGTACGAGTTGCTCAGAGCATTATTAACAATTCACGCACCGTCTTTCTGGCAGCAGACAGCGGAAAATTTGGCCGAAATGCGGTGGTCCGCTTAGGCAACATTACCCAAGTAGATAGACTCTTCACGGACGAACAACCGCCTAAAGCAATCGACAGCCTTATGAAGCAACACAAGGTTCGTTTAGAACTCTGCACCCCTAATAAATAATCGGTTGGCGCTTGCTATTTAGTCGCGCCAACCTCCTCTCCCACACCATTACTCGCCAAAATAAGATTAAATAATCACCAAAACTTAACAAAGTGATGTTGTCATACGCCAGCCATAGGTTTAATATCGAACATAAATGTTCATTTTCGAACATAACAATATACATTTTAATCGTGAGGCAAGATATGAATCACTCCCATTTTGACCTATTTGTTGTAGGTGGCGGCATTAACGGCACAGGAATCGCTGCGGATGCAGCCGGAAGAGGCTTGCATGTTGGCCTTTGTGAAATGGGAGATTTGGCTCATGCGACATCATCATCAAGCAGCAAACTTATTCATGGCGGCCTGCGCTATTTGGAGCACTATGAGTTTCGTCTGGTCAAAGAAGCTCTAACGGAACGTGAAGTACTTTTAAAAGTGGCGCCACATCTTGTTACTCCATTGCGTTTCCAAATGCCTCATCGCTCCCATTTACGCCCTGCATGGCTCATCCGTATTGGCTTATTTTTGTATGATCATTTAGGAAAACGTGAAACGCTACTTGGCTCTAAAGGCGTAAAATACGGCACAGACAGCCCATTAAAAGATGATATTAAACAAGGCTTCGAATACTCCGACTGTTGGGTAGATGATGCACGTTTGGTGGTTACAAATGCACTGAGCGCACAACAAAATGGTGCCTCTATTTTCGCTCGGACTCGTTGCATCTCTGCCAAACGAATCAATGATCAATGGCACATCAGCCTAGAAAACCAAATTACCCAAGAAGTTGAAGAAATCACCGCCGACGCTTTAGTGAATGCGGCTGGCCCTTGGGTATCTTCCTTTATTGAAACCAAAATCGAGAAAAAAGCACCGTACGGTATTCGTATGATCAAAGGTAGCCATATTGTGGTACCCAAGTTATATCAGCATTCTAATGCTTTTATCATGCAGAACACCGACAAGCGTATCGTTTTCGCCATCCCTTACCGTGAGCACTACACTCTGTTGGGTACAACGGATGTGGAATACAAAGGTGACCCAAATGACGTTGCCATTTCCGAAGAGGAAACTCAGTACATTCTCAAAGTGACCAACGACCACTTTAAGAAAACGCTGTCACCTGCTGATGTTATATGGAGCTACTCAGGTGTTCGACCTTTATTGGAAGACGAATCATCCGATCCATCTGCTGTAACACGTGATTACACCCTACACCTAGATGACCAAAATCAAAAAGCACCTTTATTAAGTATTTTCGGCGGCAAAATTACCACATATCGTAAGTTAGCGCTTTCCGCTATGAGCAAATTGACACCTTACTTTGACAAACTTGGAGGTGAATGGACTCATAGTAAACCGCTACCTGGAGGGGATTTAGGCATGTCTCTTGAAGCATTCGGAATGAAGCTTCAAAAAGAATACCCATTTCTTGGAGCACACTTAGCCCACCGATTTGCTAACAGTTACGGCACATTAACTCACACCTTGTTAGAAAACGTGAATAGTGAAAAAGACCTTGGTAAACACTTTAGTAATGAGCTTTATCAAGTAGAAGTCGATTATTTAATTAATCACGAATGGGCGCATTCAGCTGAAGATATCCTCTGGCGACGCACCAAGCTTGGCATTGAATTTACTTCAGAACAAACAGAGGTTCTTGAAAGTTATGTACAAGCCAAAGTGGCTCAATAATTTACGAGCATAGAAGTCAGATTTCTATACTTTAGCCCACCTAAACGATTGTCTAGGTGGGCTTTTTTGATCTACTAAAAGTCATTAACACTTTTCTAAATAGGAATTAAAAAATCAATGGATTATGTTTTCTTCGACCTTTCCATTTGGGTCTATCTTTTCCTATTTGGTGCCGCTTTTTTGGCTGGTGTTATCGATTCAATCGCAGGAGGAGGTGGACTAATTACCGTACCAGTATTATTGGCTGCCGGACTATCACCTGCTGAAGCGCTGGCTACCAATAAGTTACAAGGGTGTGCAGGAACTGTATCAGCGTCTTATCACTTTATTAAAAGAGGCCAAGTTAAACTCTCTGATATGTGGTTCCCGATTCTCATGACAGCAATAGGGGCTATTGGTGGCACCTTATTAGTCTCCTACTTAGACAGTAGCCTGCTGCTCAAAGCCGTTCCAATCATCTTAATTGCCGTAGCCATTTTCTTTTTCTTTCTCCCTAAAATTCAACCATATATTGCCAGTAAATTTTCTCTGACTCATATACAATTTGCTGTGATTATCGGCACCAGCATTGGTTTTTATGATGGCTTAATCGGCCCCGGAACTGGCGCTTTCTTTTCTACGGCTTATTTGTGTTTAATGGGACTCACAGTGGTATCAGCAACGGCTCATACCAAGGTACTTAATGCCACCAGCAACCTATCCTCTTTAGCTATGTTTGCGTTTAGCGGACACCTTATCTGGGCACTAGGTATTGTGATGGGAATTGGCCAGTGGTTTGGTGCACAAATTGGTTCGCACCTTGTCATCACCAAAGGCGCAAAATTGATTCGGCCCATGGTGATCATTATGTGCTTAGCAATTTCGGTTAAATTACTCCTAGACAATTAACCCAGCTCGTCAGGGGAGGTCAGAGCATCATCCGGCGAGTACTCATAACATTGTGTCACTAACCAGCTAAGCAGCTGCTGAACAGGCTCTCGTTGACACTGCATTTCAGGACAAACAAACAAATAAGCATGGCCTTCGTCTAATGTTTGTGGGAACGGCATCACTAACCTACCCTGCTGAATATCGTCCATCACCAAAGGAGTTCTTCCCAACGCGACACCTTGTCCTGCAATAGCCGCTTGCACCGCAAGATCACCGCGATTAAAACTAATCCCCCGAGAAGGCTTAATACCTTTTTCATTCACTAGTTGCAGCCACTTTTCCCATTCCGCGTAAGGGCTAGAAAAGCGCCATTCAGAGTCATCATTCAATAAAGGCACTTGTGCTAATTGACTGGCTTGGGTTAACGCTCTTTGCTGAGCAAACGCAGGACTGCAAACCGGAAATACTTTATCTTTCATCAAAGGAACCGTGTGCCCTTTTGAACTGTGAACATGACTATGTACAATCGCGACATCTATTCGGTCTCGCTGAAAATTTACCTCTCTATCGTTTGCCTGTATGCGAAGCTGCAAATCCGGATAAGCTTCTTGTAGACTGCCCAATCTTGGAATCAACCACTTTGTCGCGAAAGAAGGCATAACAGAAACAGTCAAAATATTAGACGTTTCTTCTTCCTGTAACTCTAAGATCAAATCATTAATTTCATTAAAACTATGGTTTAGCTGCACAGCTAAACGTGCACCAGCTACGGTCAATTCTAGACGCCGATGATAACGAATAAATAAAGTCAGCCTCAAACGCTCTTCTAGCTGCCGAATTTGCTGGCTTACAGCCCCTTGCGTTAAGTGCATTTCTTGAGCCGCTTTGGTAAAACTCAAATGACGTGCCGCAATGGCGAATGTACCTAGTCCAGCTAAAGGAACAGACTTCATAAAAACCACTCTAAGACAATTTCAGCTACTGCAAAGTAGAAGATGCTTTCAATTAGAAAATCAATAATAAAAGAACTAAACTAAAGGAATATAGTATTAATAAACAAAT
The DNA here is from genome assembly GCF_018336975.1 of Marinomonas sp. CT5. Taxonomy (NCBI): domain Bacteria; kingdom Pseudomonadati; phylum Pseudomonadota; class Gammaproteobacteria; order Oceanospirillales; family Oceanospirillaceae; genus Marinomonas; species Marinomonas sp. CT5. Next base: position 4,018,604 of record NZ_CP025572.1, read on the forward strand.
ACTTAAGAAATATAATTCCTGATATTTTGATAACATAATTACGCTATGAACTTTCATTTATCTATTTTGCATTAATTCAGCTAATCCAACAAATCAATTTATATCGTTTGTCACACAAAACTAAATAGCTAGAATTATCGAATCTCTTAGGTTGAACAGCGACCTAATATTTACCAATACAGCCCTAACTGTATTGCCTCTAAAACATGTCCCACAGTCATGCTTTAGATGAGTATCATCACTCCCCACAGAATGATGTTATTCGCAACTGCTAGTTACTTTTATTGAAGCCGGACCCTGTCCGGCTTTTTTTTGCTTGAAATTTATAAACGTAAATTTAAGGCAAAAAAAACGGCGACCCGAAGGTCGCCGTTAATAACACATATCAAATGTGTCCGGTCATCTGTTAAGCCGCTTTGCCTTCAAGCAATTCAGCTTTAGTAAAATTTGCTTGGGCAAGCTTCTCCATCAAGCGTACAACCTGACAGCTATAGCCGTATTCGTTATCGTACCAAACGTATAAAGTTGCTTGGTTGCCACGAACTTTCGTTGATAGAGAGTCCAAAATACCCGCTTGTTGAGAACCGATAAAGTCAGAACTAACTGCATCAGCTTCTTCGCTGTAGCCAATCTGACCAGTCAATTCAGCACTATTGGCTGCGGTTTTCAACAACTTGTTAATATCTTCAACTGACGTAGCTGACTTCAAGTTCAAACTTAGTACAGCAATAGAAACGTTAATAACAGGAACGCGAATCGCACTACCACTCAACTTACCTTCTAGAGAAGGAATCGCTTTTGATACCGCTTTAGCAGCGCCCGTTTCTGTCATCACCATGTTCATGCCTGCAGCACGGCCACGACGATCACCTTTATGAATATTATCGATCAAGTTTTGGTCATTTGTGTAAGCGTGTACCGTTTCTACGTGACCGGATTCAATGCCAAATTCTTTCTCTAATACAGACAAAATAGGTGTAATCGCATTCGTCGTACAAGATGCAGCAGAAACAATACGATCAGCATCCGTAATATCACTATCGTTCACACCAAAAACGACGTTCTTCATTTCTTTACCAGGAGCAGTCAACACAACACGTTCAATACCTGGGCGATTCAAGTGGACACTTAAACCGTCATGGTCACGCCATCTACCAGTATTATCAACAAGCAAAGCATTGTTGATACCATGGGCTTGGTAATCAACCTCAGCAGGGTCAGCTGCGTAAATAACTTTTACAGGAGAACCATTAATAACCAAGCTTTGATTGGCTTCATCCACTTTTACTAAGCCATCATAAGTGCCATGAACAGAATCGTATTTCAGCAAGCTTGCTCGTTTGGAAAGGTCATTATCACATGCTTTACGCACAACAATGGCTGCTAAATTCATACCTGGCGTAGTATGACCCAAAGCACACATCCGACGAGCAAGAAGACGACCAATACGACCAAATCCGTATAAAACAACAGGGGTTTCAGAACCATCATTGGACTGAGCAGCCAATACAGACTCAACATCCGCTTCTGCAATCAAAGATTCTAGTTCAACAACCGTATTCGCCGTGTCGCTTACCAAGACTTGTTCTAACACTTGATAGACTTGAGCAAGATCTAATTCAGGATGTTGATCAAACACCTCCATCAAAGCAGTAACTGAATCTGCCATTAAGGTATTACCTGCCAACTGAACTTTTACCGCTTTTTCGCGACCAAGTTTACCCAAAAGAGGAATCATAGATTCTGCTTGCGAAAGTGCCTGTAACCAAGTGCTTGTCATTTTCTGCCCCCGAAAAAAGACTTTGTTTTATCAATATGGGCGCAGTTTAACGGCAGACTAGGACAAAAACAAATTGTAAGAAGACAACAAAAAACCTTATAAATCGGGTGTTTAGAATGTTTTTTTATAGAAATAACGAAATAACAGAGAAGAGCTAGAAACTTTACAACATATTCGCACCTCTAAGCGAAACATCATACAAAATACAGTAATTATGTTGTAATTTGGCAACGAAAACTGACAGGAAATTTCATAAACTATTTTATAAATGGCGCTTTCTTTCGGCTAAAACGCCTAAAAAACAAAAACAAAAAATGATTACTGTAGGTCGATAGATCAGATCTACATGGGTAATTCCCCAATAAACCAACGGCTGACTCCACAACGCCAAAAGCCCATAACCAAAAGTACACATAAGAATAAAAGCAGAAACTCTAGCGACAAAGAACCAAGAGGAAACCATTTTTTTGAGAATCCCATTCACTTTATCGCCATAAACCACCAAACAGGTTGCGACAAACGCCAATGAAATATCATTAAGGTGGGGCTGAATAAAATGAGCCAATCGAAGGTTAACATCAAGAATAAACATAAATAATTAGCTACAAATGAAACAAACAACTTTTTTGAAAAACATCACTCATGAAGTGCAACATCATACTGTTAAAGCAGGTCAAAGACATTATTACTGATTTTTGCGTAACAAGGCCTCAACATCTATTTCTCCAGTGTGCGAATCGACCATAGGCTTTTCATCAATATAGGTAATAGAAACGTCATAAGAATCATTGTGAAGCTCAATGCTAGTGTCGTCATCAAACAACCATTTTGCTCGACCGACACCCGTCTTTAACTGCCCCGATCCTGGAGTACCATACTTTTTTTCTAATAACTCACCTAGCGCCTGTCGGTCTTCGCTACTTTCTATCACGCCTGATAATAAAGCTTGATGAATATAGCCAGAGGTATTTGAGTAAATAGTGGCATTTGTAACCCCTAAAATACCTTTAGGCCCTAAACTGTAACTCACAACCCCTGCCTTATAAGACGGATACTTTTGCAAACCTAAACTTTTTAGATGTCGTTCTAATAATGACAAACTTAGATCATTAAAGGGCAGGCCAAATAACTCGGCCTTATTAGAAACATTAGATGCTCCATCTGTCTCTGCACTCACGGCTCCAACAAAAAATGCAAAAATGAACACAGATAACATTAATCTCATTCTATTTAGCATTAATCTTTCCCTTCAATAAGTAACCTACAAGGTTGCAGCACAAAAAAACCTAAACCTGATATATAATACAACATAATCGGCGCTTTTGGTTCAAGGCGCTCCAACACTTTATTTTCGAGGTAATTCATGGCTCTTGTTATTGGCATCACTGGTGTATCCGGCAGTGGAAAAAGTCGACTATGTTCTTTATTAGCGGAAGGTCAAGGCGACAAAATAACGGTCTTATGCCAAGATAGTTTTTACAATGGCTGCGGCAGCATTGACCCTGATGTTTATAATTTTGACGACCTAAGCTCACTAGATCTTGAAAGCCTCACACTGGCAATACACAACTGTAAAAATCGCCAACAACCCAATGAAATCCCAGTTTACGACCACTCCCAACACAAACGCATTGGCTATCGTAACTTAGATCCAACACATGTTGTGCTGGTGGAAGGCCACATGATGTTCCAAGATCCAGGGATTCGTGATGCTGTAGATTATCTATTGTATGTTGATACTGACATGGACATCGCTATTGTACGTCGCTTAAAACGCGACATCGCTGAACGTGGAAGAGATGTAAACGAAGTAACCAGCCGTTACATGCGCCATGTTCGACAAGCATCACTAAAAACCATAGACATTCGTGGTAAAGCGGATTTTATTATCCCCAATAACAAAAGCTTCACTAATGCAGCAAACTTATTAAGCAACTACATTAATTATTTACTCAAAGAAAAAGGCGCCAAATAGGCGCCTTACTCAAGCAAAAACAACTAATTTATCTCTCAACAGGAGACATTATTAATAACGAAGGTCTCATTTAACAGTACACCAACCACAACATTCCTTTGCCATTCTCAAGCCCTCACAAGTAATTACTGACCTAAATCAACAAAATAGCTTTAAACACTTCATATGACAAATCTCGTCGATATATGCATTTGAAAATGTCGTGTTTGGTCACTTCCCCCTTCTAAATATAAGTGAGGATAGCGTCACAATTATAACGGTAAAAAAGGAATGCCTAAGAGCCAACCTGGAATTATCGATCCGACGAGAGAAGCCACATCAACCAGGCTTTGTTATAGAAGGTCACTCTAATGAATCAAAATGATCTGTTAAACCTACGTTACGCGACTGTTCAAGAAGCTCGAGCAGAAATGTCGAAATTGCTCGAAGCTCGCCCAGCAAACTACTCGTTGGATGCTCCGCTATACAACGATCCTCATATGTTTCGCGTTGATATTGAAGAAATATTCCAAAAAGAATGGTTATTTGTTGGTATGACCAGTGAAATCCCAAATCGTGGCGATTATTTCACTGTTGAAATTGCACAGAACCCTATCCTGATCGTGCGTGATGCAGATGGATCCGTCAGTGCATTTCATAATACTTGCCGTCACCGTGGCTCTCGCATTTGCCTAAAACATCGTGGCAAAGTAGCAAACCTCGTATGCCCTTATCATCAGTGGACTTACGACCTAAAAGGCAACCTACTTTTTGCAGGAACTGAAATGGGCGATAGCTTCGACAAATCTCAGCATGGCCTTAAGAAAGCACACTGCAAAACCGCTGGTGGATTTATATTTGTCTCTCTTGGCAAAGCAGCACCTGAAGGGGATTTCGATGAGTTTTTAGCAACACTTGAAGAGTACATGGCACCATACGATGTTGAAAATACCAAGCTGGTTGCGGAATCCAATATGTATGAAAAAGCCAACTGGAAACTCGTCATAGAGAACAACCGCGAGTGTTACCACTGTGCTGGTAGCCACCCTGAATTATTAAATACTATCCTAGAATGGGATGATACAAATGACCCTAGAGCACCCCAAGACTTCCTAGACCACTACGCAGAACAAGCGGCCAAATGGGATGCAGAGGGCATTCCACACGAACACCGCAGCTTTGGCCCAGGTAAACGTAATCGTATCGTGCGTATGCCACTGAAGAAAGGTACCAAAGTGATGACAATAGACGGCGAAGCCGGTTGCAAGAAAATGCTTGGCAACATTAAAAATCCTGAACTTGGCTCTATGCGAATTCTGCATTTGCCTAACTCTTGGAATCATATGCAGTCCGATCACTTTATTGTATTCCGCGTACTACCTATCTCAGCACAAGAGTCTATGGTGACCACCAAATGGTTTGTACACAAAGACGCAGTAGAAGGCGAAGACTACGATCCTGATCGTATACGTCAAGTTTGGGATGCAACCAATGACCAAGACCGGATTCTTGGCGAAGAAAACCAACTTGGAATCAATTCCATAGGTTATCAACCTGGTCCATATTCTGAAACTTTCGAGTTTGGTGTTATGAATTTTTTAGAATGGTACACAGACACAATTCAAAACAACCTAAAAAAATAACGCTGAAGTCGATTCTTTCATTCAATAAAAAAGGCACCAAAATTGGCGCCTTTTTTATTTTTACTGATTGACTAGCTTTAAACACTTAGCAAAAGAGCTATAAAACGTTATTTTTTAATATCATCAAAAAAACGTTTCACACCATCAAACCAACTCTTTTGCTTTGGTGAGTGATCTGTTCCCTCACCCATGCTTTCAGCCAATTCAGTGAACAACTCTTTTTGGCGAGCCGTTAAATTCACTGGTGTCTCAACAACAACCTTACAAATCAAATCACCCACTGGACCACCACGAACAGGCTTAACCCCTTTATTACGTAGGCGGAACAATTTACCTGATTGACACTCAGCAGTTACTTTAAGACGAACACGACCATCTAATGTCGGCACATCAATTTCACCGCCCAACGCTGCAGTGGTGAAACTAATAGGCACTTCACAGTACAGATTCGCACCGTCACGCTCAAAAATATTGTGCGGTTTAACAGATACCTGAACAAACAAGTCTCCAGCTGGACCACCATGAGTTCCCGCTTCACCTTCACCGGATAGACGAATACGGTCGCCCGTGTCGACACCAGCAGGAATTTTCACATTCAGCGTTTTGTATTCCTGAACACGACCTTGACCATGACAATCTCTACAAGGATCACTAATGACTTGGCCAGAACCATGACACTCTGGACACGCTTGCTGAACAGAGAAGAAGCCTTGTGACATACGTACTTGGCCAGCACCACCACAAGTTCCACACGTTTTAGGCGTAGACCCTTTCTTAGCACCAGAACCATCACACGTTTTACAATTCACTAAAGTTGGAATACGAATTTTTTCTTCGCATCCCCAAACAGCTTGTTCAAGATCTAGTTCTAATGTGTAACGTAAATCGGAGCCCCGACGAGTACGGCTTTGACCGCCACCACCGCCGCCGAAAATATCTCCAAAAACATCACCAAAAATATCACTGAAACCACCAGCGCCTGCACCGCCGCCATAGCCACCAGCTTGGCCGTTTACGCCTTCGTGACCAAATCGATCATAAGCCGCTCGTTTGTCCTCGGAAGACAATATTTCATAAGCTTCAGCTAGCTCTTTGAATTTCTCGAGCGCCTCAGGGTTATCTGGGTTCTTATCTGGGTGGTACTTATTCGCTAAAGAACGATAAGCTTTTTTAATCTCTTTCTTATCCGCGTCTTTGGCCACCCCAAGAACGTCGTAATAGTCTCTTTTGCTCATCGCAGGCATTCCTGAATTGAAAAGTCCGAATTAAAAGTCTGAATTGAAGATCTATATAAAAAAGCCGAAATTGAAATATGAATAGCTTAAAGCTCATCAATTGAAGACAGTTTAAATAGCAAAGCACGGTCTAGAAACCGTGCTCGCCACACCCTATGAATCAGGGCAAAATAAGTGCTTAGCGCTTATTTTTTATCTTCTTTCACTTCTTCGAATTCTGCGTCTACCGCATCATCCTGAGACTTAGCTTGTTCGCCTTCAGCTGGCTGCTCACCGGCTTCTGCTTCTGCGTACATCTTCTGAGCCAAAGTACCAGATGCTTGAGTCAACGCATTGGTTTTCTCTTCGATCTTCTCTTTGTCGTTAGATGTTAGCGCTTCTTCCAGTTCAGTGATCGCTGTTTCAATCGCTTCTTTCTCTTCCGCTGTTGCTTTATCACCAGCGTCAGTCAATGTCTTACGAGTTGCGTGAATCATGCCGTCAGCAGTGTTGCGAACTTGTACAAGTTCTTCGAACTTACGGTCTTCTTCAGCATTCGCTTCAGCGTCTTGAACCATTTTTTCAACTTCTTCATCGCTCAAGCCAGAAGAAGACTTGATAACGATAGACTGTTCTTTACCAGTCGCTTTGTCTTTCGCAGACACACTCAAGATACCGTTGGCATCGATATCGAAGCTTACTTCGATTTGTGGCACACCACGTGGCGCAGGTGGAATGTCAGCCAAATCGAAACGACCTAGAGACTTGTTCTGTGCCGCTTGTTTACGCTCACCTTGCAATGCGTGGATAGTCACCGCATTTTGGTTGTCTTCCGCTGTAGAGAAAGTCTGAGATTTCTTAGTCGGAATCGTCGTATTTTTCTCGATCAACGCTGTCATTACACCACCCATAGTCTCGATACCTAGAGACAATGGTGTAACGTCTAGAAGAAGAACGTCTTTCACATCACCAGCAAGTACCGCACCTTGAATAGACGCACCGATGGCAACCGCTTCATCTGGGTTTACATCTTTACGTGGCTCTTTGCCAAAGAATTCAGTTACTTTTGCTTGTACAAGTGGCATACGAGTTTGACCACCAACCAAGATAACTTCATCAATATCAGAAGCAGACAGATCCGCATCTTTCAGTGCTTGACGGCATGGCTCAAGAGATTTCAATACAAGCTCTTCAACCAAAGACTCCAACTTAGAACGAGTCAATTTCACGTTTAAGTGTTTAGGACCAGTCGCATCAGCTGTGATGTAAGGCAAGTTAACTTCTGTTTGTGAAGAAGAAGACAACTCAACTTTCGCTTTCTCACCAGCTTCTTTCAAACGTTGTAGCGCAAGTGGATCGTTGTGTAGATCGATACCTGATGACTTCTTGAACTCAGCCGCCAAGTATTCGATAACACGCATATCGAAATCTTCACCACCTAGGAAAGTATCACCGTTTGTAGACAATACTTCGAATTGCTTCTCGCCATCTACATCGGCAATTTCAATGATAGAGATATCGAACGTACCACCACCAAGGTCATAAACAGCAACCGTTGAATCACCAGAGCTCTTATCTAGACCGTAAGCCAATGCCGCTGCCGTTGGTTCGTTGATAATACGTTTTACTTCTAGACCAGCAATTTTACCCGCATCTTTAGTTGCTTGACGCTGAGAGTCGTTAAAGTAAGCAGGAACAGTAATAACCGCTTCCGTTACTTTCTCACCTAGGTAATCTTCTGCTGTTTTCTTCATTTTCTTAAGAACTTCAGCTGAGATTTGTGGTGGCGCTTTCTTGTCACCTTTTACTTCTACCCAAGCATCGCCGTTGTCAGCAGAAATAATTTTGTAAGGCACCATAGAGATGTCTTTTTGAACAACATCGTCTTTAAACTTACGACCGATCAAACGCTTAACAGCAAACAATGTGTTTGTTGGGTTGGTTACTGCTTGACGCTTAGCTGATTGACCAACTAATACTTCACCGTCTTCCGCAAAGGCAACGATGGAAGGAGTGGTGCGATCGCCTTCAGCGTTTTCAATAACGCGAGCTTTTTCGCCGTCCAATACAGCAACACAAGAGTTTGTTGTACCTAAGTCAATACCTATGATTTTACCCATGGTTGTATCTCCAATAAATTCGTTTATTACAATGATAATTCTGTATTTGGGTACGCTTAAAAGTATTTCAAGCGTCCAGTGTCAAAAAAATGACAGTATTTTTTTTAAGCGGCGCTTGAAACCACAACCATTGCTGGACGCAACAAGCGACCGTGCAATGTGTAACCTTTCTGAACAACATCCATAACCGTGTTCGGTTCCATTTCTGGATTTGGCACCATAGTCATGGCTTGATGCAATTCAGGATTGAATGGTTCGCCATGAGGATCAACCACCTTCACTTCAAAGCGAGCCAGAGTCTCAAGCAAATCTTTTAACGTCAGCTCTACCCCTTCACGCACAGGATCGGATTCACCTGTGTCTGGCGCAGAAGCCAAAGCACGCTCAAGATTATCTGCTACATTCACAATCGATTTAGCAAATTTTTCTAAACCAAATTTATGGGCTTTCTCAACATCTTGTTCAGCACGACGACGTATGTTCTGTGCGTCTGCATGAGCTCGAAGTGCCGCCTCTTTATACTGAGCGACTTCTTCTAATGCTTTTGCAAGCTCATCGTTTTCAGTAACTTCTTCTAAAGTCTCTACTTCAGGCTCTAGAAGCTCTTCTACTGTTTCGTTTTGCGTTTCGCTTTTCAAATCTTGCTCCGCTTCTAGATTAGGATTTTTTTGCTGCTCACTCATTCTTTAACTCCAAATAACAGAAACAATTCTTTGTCTGTGCCAGTTATATGGGGACAGCTTTTTACCTTTCAACACTAAATCCGCATTAATTTAATGGGAATTAATTTTCTAGAAGGGACTTGTCAAAAAACAACCAAGTACTGTATAAATAACCATATAAATATATTCTCTCTTTGGAGCACTCTATGCTGACCAGCATCGCTATTTCCAACTTCGCCATTGTTGAATCTCTCGAACTGGAATTCAAAAAAGGCATGACCGTGATATCAGGTGAAACCGGAGCAGGAAAATCCATTATGGTGGATGCTTTGTCTCTTTGCTTAGGGGATCGAACCGATGCCGCCGTTGTCAGACATGGACAAAAGAAAGCCGACATCAGTGCCAGCTTTGATATCCAACACTATCCACACGTCCATAAATGGCTCGAAGAAAGAGATTTAGAGCAAGAACAGCACTGCATATTACGTCGCGTCATCAGCAAAGAAGGTCGCTCAAAAGCTTATATTAATGGCCGCCCTTGCACCTTAAGCGACTTAAAAGAAGTTGGCAGTCAGTTGGTTGATATTCATGGGCAACATGAACATCAGTCACTACTTAAAAAAAACGCACAAAGACAACAACTCGACGAATACGGCCAACTGACTGAACTAAGCAAACAAGTCAATCAACAATACTCAACATGGCGACAACTCAAAGAAGAACTGTCGGCATTGCAAAATCGCTCTTCTGAACAAGATGCCAAGATTCAACTGCTGTCCTATCAGGCGCAAGAGCTTCAACAGCTGGATTTAAAAGAAGGTGAAATCGAAGAGCTAGAAAATGAACAGGCTTTTTTATCCAATATTGCTGACTCGCAATTTAAAGCGTACCAAGCCAGCGGACTACTAACCGACAGTGAAGAAGGCAATGTCTGCTCTTTATTGCATCAAGCAATTAACAGCGCCAGCCAGATTCATCCCGCAACCAAAGAATTAGAAAACGCATTAGAAATGATGAATGTCGCTCTTATACAAGCTCAAGAAGCGGCGCACAGCTTGCATCACTATCAAGACACACTAGAGCAAAATCCAGAACGCCTTATGGATATTGAACAGCGTTTATCAGACATTTACGACACGGCTCGCAAGCACAGAACCTTGCCAGAAGGGCTTTTTGCTCTACGAGAAAGTGTCGAGGCGGAACTAAATAGCCTACAAGGCAGCGAAGAAAGCCTTGAGTCATTAAAAGAAAAAGAAGAGCAAGCTTATGAGAAGCTTACAGCACTGGCTACCAATCTGACCGAAAAACGCATAATCGCTAAAGACGAGCTAGCCCAAAAAGTTGAGGAACAAATTCATGGCTTGGGTATGCCACACGCCCGCTTCTATATTCAGTGCCAGCCACTCAACCAAGTGTCGGCCAATGGCTTTGAAGATATCGAATACATGATTGCCTCTAACCCAGGGCAACCGGCGCAACCTTTGCGCAAAGTCGCTTCTGGAGGTGAGTTGTCACGTATCAGCCTAGGCATTCAAGTCGTCACCGCCCACACCTCGATTATTCCTACACTTGTCTTTGATGAAGTGGATGTGGGTATCAGTGGTGGCATTGCGGAAGTCGTGGGTCGCATGTTGCGTTCAGTGGGGCAACGCGGACAAGTCTTCTGTGTTACCCACTTGGCTCAAGTGGCCGCCCAAGGTAATCAACACCTACGAGTCAGCAAACTGGTAGAAGACGAAGCCACATCGTCACAAGTTGAACTATTGAAAGACCAAGACCGCACCCAAGAAATTGCCCGTTTATTAGGCGGATTAGAACTCACCGAACAAACCTTAGCTCATGCTCGCGAAATGCTGGGTAACGTTCAGCTTCAGTAGTAACGCCTCACGAAGACATTCAGACAATAAAAAAGGGCCTAAACTCTGCTATTTAGGCCCTCTTCATTTATTGCCTGTAGGCAAAAGAGTATTTATTTCTTCTTTGGTCGCACGTAAAGAATCAAACTATGATCCTCAATCTCAAAGCCATGCTCTTCAGCAATTTCATGCTGACGCTTCTCGATGATTGGATCAACAAACTCAATTACATTACCTGTTTCCAAGCAAATCATATGGTCGTGATGATCCCCTTTCGCTAATTCAAAAACCGCCGTACCCGCTTCAAAGTGATGACGCTGAACCAACCCCGCCGTTTCAAACTGAGTTAGCACACGATAAACCGTTGCCAATCCCACATCTTCTCCTTGATCAAGCAGAGTACGATATACATCATCGGCACTCATATGGCGGTCACCCGCACCTTCAAGAATTTGTAAAATTTTCACTCGTGGTAGTGTTACCTTGAGTCCCGCTTTCTTTAGCTCTTGATTTTCGCTAGTCATGAGTCATTCTCTATTCGATCTTGTTGATAATTACTTTATCATTAGCATACCAGAGTAAGGATAATACAAATGAAAAAATCAGTTTTAATACTATGCGCGACGCTATCACTTAGCGCATGCAGTTTATTTCCACCACCGTACAAAGCTCCAGTCACACAAGGCAACCTTATAACTCAGGAGCAACTATCTCAGTTACAACTTGGTATGTCTGAATCTCAGGTTACTTACTTATTAGGTACCCCAATGTTAAGAGACACGTTTAAGCCAAACGAATGGCATTATCTTTATACTTCGTTATACCCAGCACCAGACACACCGAAAAGCGCGGCAAAAGACCTAGTACTCATTTTTAACAATGGCGTTCTAACAGAAATCAAAAACAACTAACCCTTGGTTGTTTTTGCTGCTCGGTTGGCCCTTGCTTGTTTAGGGTCAACCTTCAGCTCGCGATACAACTCAACTCGCTCACCTTCTTTTAATTCTTGTTGATCAGCATTTCGTACTGCTTTGCCAAAAATGCCAACTTTTACGTTTTCAACATCCACATCAGGAAAAAACACCTGAATGTTCGAACGGCGTACTGCCTCACGAACCGTACAACCTTCCTCTACCTCTAGCGCAATGATTTTTTGCTTCTCAGGTAAAGCATACGCTACTTCAACTCGCATACTCATTCACCGTATACCACTTTTGCACGCTTACTAAAAGATTCCACCATGGTGTTAGCTATTTGGCTAAACACACTACCAAAAGCAAACTTTAGCATACCGCTCAATTCAAATTCGATGCTCAACATAATTTTACAACTAGTCGGAGACAGTTCAGTGAAAGTCCATACACCATACAAACTCTTAAACGGCCCCTTTACCAAATTCACTTCAATACGACTAAACTCTTCTAATACATTTCTAGTCGTAAAAGATTGTTTGACAGGCCCTTTACCCACTTCTAATGACGCCACAATTTCCGTTGGCGCTTGCGAAATTAAAGTAGAGTCCAAACAGCCAGGTAAGAACTCAGGATAACCATCTATGTCGTTCACCAAGGCAAACATTTGCTCGCAACTGTAATTCACATGTGCGAAGCGTTCTATATGACTCAAATTACACTCCTATCCAACCAGCAAGAGTAATCACAATCATTGCTGGAATACTTATGTATTTCAATGTGCTATACCACCACTGAAAATGACTTGGTTGCTTTGTAATCATTTCATTTTGCAACATTGAACGAGGAATAAACCAAGCGACCAAAACAGATAATAGAATGGCGCCTATTGGCAACAATATTAAAGACGTAAACTCGTCCAACAGCTCAAAGAAGTTTAAACCGAAGACTATTTTACTGTCCCAATGATTAAAAGATAGCAACACAGCGATACCGACAAACCAAACCGCAATCCCCATTGCCATGGCGGCTTTTAAACGGGCGATATAAAATTTCTCATGCAGCCAAGCAACAAACAATTCTAACATGGATATCGCTGACGTAAGGGCAGCCACCACGAGCAATAAAAAGAATACGCCGGCAAAAAATTGACCACCTAGCAAACTACCAAAAATGATAGGCAAAGACACAAAGGTCAAACTTGGTCCAGCTTCCACATTAATATTAAATGAAAACACCAACGGAAAAATGACCAAACCAGCCAAAATAGCGACCAGCAAATCGACACCGACCACAATACTGCATGCTCGAGCAATTGACATGCGCTTACTCATATAAGCGCCATAGGCAAACATCGCCCCCATACCAACACTTAAGCTGAACAAAGCCAAACCTACCGCGGCCAAAACCACTTCAAAAGTAATGTCCTGCCAAGACCAACGAAACATAAAATTCAACGCTTCGCTCATATTACCAATGATCATGGAATAACAAGCCATTAATAACAAAGCCACAACCAATACAGGTAGCAGAACTCGCACCACAGAAGACAAACCACGAGTTACAGATTGCCCAACCGTTAATATTACCAACACCATAAAAACAGAATGCCACAACAGCATTTCTGCCGGTGTGGCTAACAAAGTATCAAACATTTTGGACGCACCAAATTGAGAGATACCCGAAAAATCGCCTGACACCGCACGATCCAAATACGCCAACGACCAACCGGCAATCACACTATAAAAAGTCAGAATCAAAAAACCCGTAATACCGGCAAGCCAGGGTACACACACCCATGCAGGGTGAATAATACGGCGCTCACTTAAATCATTGACCGTATCAATTGGGTTAGAACGTACGGTACGGCCTAAAGCAACTTCAGCCATTAGAACCGGCAAACCAACCAACAGCAAACACAAGCAATACACAAACAGAAAGGCACCGCCACCGTTTTGTCCTAACACATAAGGAAACTTCCAGATATTCCCTAATCCAACCGCCGATCCACTGGCCGCAAAAATAAATATCCACGGACTTGACCAGATACCTTGTAAACATCGACTTTCAGGCATAAATTTAGGCTCTAAATACACAAGATGTGTTTAAGGATAGGAATAAAACGCAAATGTGGCCAACACACCCGCAAGACCTAACCAGACAAATTAATTAACAAGTGCGAATTTTCCAACATTAAGGCGCATACCTCAAGAAAAGCATAGGTTTTTACCTCTATCGACCGTATAATTTCAAACTATGAGTAAAGTAAAGAAAAAATCCAACAGCACGGGCACCATCGCGCTTAATAAACGTGCCAAATACGACTACTTTGTTGACCAGAAGTTCGAAGCCGGTTTGGTTTTGTCTGGCTGGGAAGTAAAAAGCCTACGCGAAGGCAAAGCCCAATTAGTAGACTCCTTCGTCATTATTCACCAAAACGAAGCGTGGCTTGTCGGTGCGCGTATTACGCCACTACTCAGTGCCTCTACGCACGTTGTGTGTGAACCTTTGCGTCAACGTAAACTATTACTAAATCGCAAAGAACTTGACCGAATCATCCAAGTCACCGAGCAAAAAGGCAAAACCTGTGCGGCCATGGCGCTGTACTGGAAAGGCAACAAAATCAAATGCGAAGTCGCTTTGGTAACTGGTAAGAAAGATCACGACAAACGGGATACCGAACGTGATCGCTCTTGGTCAAGAGACAAAGAACGACTCATGAAACACAGCGTTTAACACCTAAGATAAACGTGTAGATAGTTAGCATTTTAGCGTTACCTCTGGCGTAAATTAAATGTTTCCGCTAGTATAACGCCAACTTCGGGGATGACTTGGTTTCGACGCCGGTTACAAAACCTGAGGTGCATGTCGAGAGTGATGCGTGATCTCGTAAATCCCCCGCATCAATTTAATAGTCGCAAACGACGAAAACTACGCTTTAGCAGCCTAAACCGCTGCTAGTGTGCTGCCCTCAGGTTGCTTGTAGCCAGAGATTCTGCAGTATCATAAATTACAAGATGCTAACCGATGCCCTGCCTAGGGATAAGGTTCTAAGATTAAGTAGGCTCGCCATTAACACCCTGTCCTTCGGGCGGTTCGTGGTCAAATAATAGAAGTGACTATGCATGTAGATCCGATGGCAGAGGACTGGCGGACGGGGGTTCGAATCCCCCCATCTCCACCAATTAAAGCCTTGATTTTAAAAAGGTTTGCACTTTTTAAAATGAGGTCGGTGCACATATGAGGCACCAAACAAAAAAACCGCTAATCTGAAGTGACCCCATAAAGTTGGACACTTTATTAACCGGCTAACATTGCCTGATTTCGGTACTCTACCGGAGTCAGGCCATTTAACCCCATTTTTATTCGTTTCGTATTGTAGTAATCAATATACTCTTCAAGTTCTTGGATCAAATCATCTGCATCTTCGAAGGTTTCACCATGGAACATTTCCGTTTTTAGTAATGCAAAAAAGTTCTCAGCCATAGCATTGTCCAAACAATTTCCTTTTCGTGACATACTTTGTTGTAGTCCTTGTTTCTCCAAAAGATATCGTGTTTGCTTTTGCTGGTACTGCCAACCCTGATCACTGTGTAATATCGGTATTTCTCCTTCTTTTAGGCCACTCATCGCTTCTTTTAGCATGTCAGTCACGAGCGGTAAATGCGCTGTCTTTTTAATTTGGTAGGCAATCACCTCTTGGTTAAACAGATCTATTACTGGGGACAAGTATACTTTTTGCCCTTTAATATTAAACTCTGTCACGTCGGTGACCCATTTCTCATTCGGTCTGTCCGCTTTAAAATTTCGGCATAAGAGATTGTCCGCGATACGTCCTATTTCGCCTCGATAAGAGCGATAGCGTTTAGGTCGTACCTTAGATTTAAGCCCCAATAACCTCATCAGTTTTTGCACTGTTTTATGATTCAGTCCTATTTTGGCTTTACGGAG
>NZ_CP025572.1:4034794-4076499 GCF_018336975.1 Marinomonas sp. CT5
CACAGTATTGCTCGGCTCTTTATCAAAAAGAATTACAACGCAATAAAATAAAGCCGTCGATGACAGATGGCTATGACTGCTACCAAAATGCGTTAGCAGAAAGGGTGAATGGCATATTGAAGCAAGAATTTTTGATTGGAAGATGCAGAACTTTTAAAGAATTAGAAAGGCATATTAGTGAGTCTATTGATATCTATAATAGGTATCGACCTCACTTAAGTCTTAATATGAAAACACCAGAAGAAGTGCATGAAAAAGCCAGTATGGAATCCATACTGGCTTAACAAAAAATCGTCAACGTATTTTAGGACGAGACAAGCTTAAAGCTCTTTAATATCATCAGGGTCAACATACCCAGACAACTTATCTGTTGCTTCATTATTGAAGAACTTATCCATCTGTTCCATCACATACTTGCGCGATTCTGGCTGCATCAGATTCAATTGTTTTTCATTAATCATCATTGTCTGAAGCTGCTGCCATTCCTGCCAAGCCTGTTTAGAAACATTTTGTAGAATCTCTTGTCCCTTTGCTCCTGGCAATGGCGCTCTATCCAACCCTTCCATCTCTTTCTGAAACTTTTTACAAAAAACTGTATTCGCCATACGGAACTCTCGCCATCATCAATGTATAGGGTGAATAATGGCGCTATCATAGGAAAATTCAAGGTTTGATATAAATAACACTAAGCAGGCTTCCCTCCCTACATTAAATAACTCCGAACCAGCCCAATAAAAACAAACACACAAATCAATATAAAAATCGATGGGCGTTTATAAGTTAACCAAGCAAATCCTAATACCACGATAACCATATCTAACCAGCCGAGTAGACTAGATACACCGATCGGATAATACAAAGCGGCCAGCAATATCCCAACCACAGCAGCATTTAAACTGGCGACAGCAGAACGAAAACGGGCATAATGAGACAAACGCTGCCACACGGCTTGCGCACTCAGCATTAACAATAAACCAGACAAAAATACGGCCAAAGTAGCAACACCAGCCCACACCCAAATAT
This sequence comes from Marinomonas sp. CT5, assembly GCF_018336975.1. Classification (NCBI taxonomy): domain Bacteria; kingdom Pseudomonadati; phylum Pseudomonadota; class Gammaproteobacteria; order Oceanospirillales; family Oceanospirillaceae; genus Marinomonas; species Marinomonas sp. CT5. Next base: position 4,035,818 of record NZ_CP025572.1, read on the forward strand.
TCCCATTGTCAGGCGCCAAAACAGCCCCTAAATAACTCGCCATGGTGAACATAGGACCAGGAACCGCTTGAGCAGCGGCATAACCTAACAACAAATTAGATTCATTAATTGCCGCTGATGCAGGCTCCACAAAAGATTCAGGTGTCATTACAAAAGCCGATAGCATCGGCAGAACCACATGGCCACCGCCAAAAACTAACGCTCCCGCTCGGTAGAAGTCAACAAACAAACCACTTAGCCCACCGTAAACAACAAAACTAGCGATAAAGATCGCAACCGCAGCGACAAAGAAACACACAGCAAAGCGCACCTTGGGTAACGGCTCAGAAGCGGTCGGTACCATAGGCGGTCTAGCTAAAAAACCAAACAACACAGCCACAATTAACACCATCAAGCTTGCAAAACCAGAAGGCGATAAAACAATAAACGCTGCACTAAAAATTGCCAACCAAGCCATCACCTTGCTGCGACAAAAAGATCGCCACATGCTGACACAGGCATCCGCAACCACAACAACAGCCAATAACTTCAAAGCGTGAACACAAGCGTCAAAAAACTCGTTTCCTTGCCAATGATTACCAAATTGCGCCAGCAAAACCATGACAACAAAAGATGGCAAGGTAAAGGCGATAAAGGCCGCCACCGCCCCCAATAAACCAGCACGGTGATACCCCAAGGCAAAACCAACCTGACTTGACCCCGGTCCTGGGACAATTTGACTCAAGGCGACCCACTGGGCATATTGCGCCTCTGTCGCCCATTTTTTACGCTGAATAAAGGTTTGATTAAAGTATCCGAGATGGGCTGCAGGGCCACCAAAACTGGTAAAGCCTAACAACAAGAAAGAGATAAAAACCTCAGTTAGGCGTTTAAAATAGGAGAGGTTCTTATCTGTCATTTTATAACGGTCCAAAGGCTAAATGATGTTGTCCAAAATACTTCTAACGGGCGCTGGCAAGCCTTGCGCCATGGCATCTTGCGGATAAAACCATTGGTATTTATCACTTTCCAAGACTAATTTTGTGTCGCCAATTTGAATTTTGCTCGGCGATATATCCAGATGATAATGACTAAAAGTATGTCTAAAAGATGACAAAGGCGTGACATCAGACACATGCGTAGCAAAACGCTGTTCAATATGCAGCACAACCGATTCATCAAAGCCAAGCTCAGGTAAACTCCAAAGCCCTCCCCAGATACCAGTCGGAGGACGCTTCTCCAATAACCACTGCCCTTGTTGATTCACCAACACCAATAATTGAATGCTCTTTTCTGGCTTGATCACCTTTTTCGGTTTGCGAATTGGAAACTGAGTCGGGTCTTCGCTAAGACGAGCTAGGCAATCACTTTGCAACGGACATAACAAACAGTGTGGTTTAGATCGAGTACAAAGCGTCGCCCCCAAATCCATCATAGCTTGAGTGTAGTCACCACAACGCTCACTTGGCATATAGTGCTCAGCTAAATCCCACATGGCATTTTCTGTTTTTCTCTCACCTGGCCAAGTAGGTACAGCATGGAATCGAGCCAACACGCGCTTCACATTACCGTCTAAAATCGCCGCCTGCACACCACGGGAAATAGACAAAATAGCCGCCGCTGTGGATCGACCGATACCGGGTAATTCGCACACTCCCTCAACGGTTTGTGGGAACTCGCCATCCAATTCGTCCACCAGCATTTTCGCCGCTTTATGCATGTTGCGAGCGCGAGCGTAGTACCCCAGGCCACTCCAATGAGCAAGCACTTCATCTTGCTCGGCGGCGGCTAACGCTTCAACCGTTGGGAAAGAGGTCATAAATTTATGGTAATAAGGGATTACCGTGGTCACTTGCGTTTGTTGCAACATGATTTCTGAAATCCATACACGGTAAGGCGTTTTGTTCTCTTGCCAAGGCAAATTCTTACGCCCGTGTTCATCAAACCACGCTAAAACACGGGGCGCAAAATTTTCAACTGGTTGCATTGCAATCTCACGTTTTTAACCTTTCCAACCCTTCAATGATTAGAATAGTTTTTTTAATTTATCTTTTAGCTTTTCCTTAAGCTTCTCTTCTTCAGCCTTGCGCTTGTCTTCCAACTCCGCTTTAAGCTTAGCCTCTTTTTCTTTCAATCGAGCTTTCTCTGCTTCTCGCTTCGCCTCTAATTCAGCTTTTAGACGCGCTTTTTCTGCATCGACCTTAGCTCTTAACTCTGCTTCTTTCTCTTTTAAGCGAGCTTTCTCTTCTTGTAATTTACGGTTCAATTCTGCTTTAGCTAATTCAGAAAACAAAGCACCGAACCCTTTAATATCTGGACGACATAATCCGGCAGGGTCATCGCTAAACTTGCCTTTACAAACAATAGGAAAGGCTAACTGAGTCACTTTTTCATTAACACGACAAGCCTGATCCAATGAACTACCTGAAATGGCAACATTCGCTTGATAATCGAGGGAGTACCCTGGAAGAGAAACCACACCGTCACCCGTTAACTGAATTCCCGCTGAGTTTATTTTCAGACCAGGGGTCGACACTTGACCATTGACTATATAGGCAGGAAACCGCATGGTTTCAAACGGTGTATCTGAACCAAATTGCTTGGAATTGAGCTTATCTTTATTAACTGCAGCAATACCCTCACATACAGTTTTGGTTAAGTTCATCCCAACTAGAGCACCCTTTTTGATTTCTACCAGCAAGTCCCCTTGCAAAGATGACATGAGATTATCAACACTATTTCCCTTAGCACTCAATTCGCCATTGAGATACGTTGCACCTGCAACTTTATCCAAATCCATAAAATCAACCAGCAAAGGCTGTATCTGCACACCATCAATAGCTGGTGAAATATTAAATACTGGCGTAATACCTCGAACATCTAAACTGGCCTTCGATGACACCGTACCTTTGTATAAAGAAGCTCGAATAGGCGAAACATTAACTAGACCATTGGATTGGGTAGAGTCCAGCTCGATTTTATCTATTTTTAATTTTTTCGCGGTCAAGTTTTCAAACACCACGCCAACATGGCCGTTTAAAGAACGAATCAGATCTATCGGTATCAAACCATTCGATTGTGCTTCTGATTCTTTTTTCGCAACGACTTCAGGGTTGGTGACGGCTTCATCACTTTTCTCTTCTGGTGTAGGCAAATAGCGATCAATATCTAAATTTTTCCCAGCAACACTGATATCCCAACGTAAAGGCGACAAACCGACCACGGCATTGGCTTCTATATTGGTGTCATCTAGGGCAATAGAAATTGGCTGCGCGGTAATAGAATCTAAACTACCTTCTAGCGTGACATTGGCACGCGCCTTGGTCATAGCGGTGTCATCAGACATTTCGGGTAAAGCAAGACTCAAACGATTCATCAAGTAACGTGGGTTAAACTCACCCACACTAAGCACTGCCGAAAACTGCGGATCACTCAGTACTTGATAAACCTGAACCTTAGCATCAACATTCACCCCTAAAACACTTAATGCCAACCCTTCCGCTAAAAGATTCTCCTGTGGTAAATCCACATCTACCTTAGCAGCAGTGAGCTTGGCACTAATAGGGCTGGTGGGTAACAACTCACCTTCTATATCAGTCGATAACACTAAAGAATCTAACGAAAGCGATTCACGCTCAGGGAAAACAGCAAGATTCGCATTCAAGGTGGCTTTTGCCTTAATGGGTGACTTTCCTTTTAAATCACTTTTTGTCACAGCGATATCCATCACCATTGGCCATGCCTTATCCCATTGCACATCGTTTAATTGTACATTTAACCTAGCATTTATAAGCTGTTTGGTTTGCTCGTCACGGTATTGAACCTGTGCGTTTTCAATACGTAATTCATCCAACTGTATGTCTGGCAATTTGAGTTTCTTCGCGGTGTCATTTGTCGCATTACTATTGGCTGCGCTTAGAGAAGGCGCCTGATCAACAGCACTTGCCGTCGATGCGTTATCACTAGGCAAGTCAAGCTGCCAGTTCCCTTGACCTTGAGCGTTTTTATTCAAACTGGCTTTTAGGTTCACCAAATTCACTTTATCAACCTGAATTTTTCGCTCCAGAAGAGGTAAAATGGCCAAACCAAATTCAGCACGATCGAACTGTATTATTTCCGGATCAGAACCGATAGAAACACCGATATCTTCTAGGCTAAGCCCCAACCAAGGGAAAAATGACCAACTGATATCCCCATCGAGGCGCAAATTAACATTGGCCTTTTCAAGGGCAACACTTTTCAGTTCGTCTTTAAAATCGTTTGGATTCACAAACAACATGACGTACGCCAACAAAATAGCGACAAAGGCTAATAAGCCGGCGATCAGCAGTGAAAGTCGTTTTACCCAAACCATGACAAACTCCTTAATAAATGTATTGCGACAAATGTGTTTAATCTAACGTCACTACGAGCACATTCTGGATCCAATAGAGGCCATATCATAGCATTCGAATTAGAAGTTTATCGACGTAATAGAGACAACTCATCAAAAAACACTCTTCCAAAGCATAGAAGCTAAAGAGTCCACGTTCTATAATGGGCGCTTCTGTCAGCTCTTATATACAAAAACGTGACGACTCTTCGTCACCACTACTGTGGAGAAACCAATTAATGGCCGATCGCATTGCCAGTGTTGAGCGCAATACGCTTGAAACTCAGATCAAGGTGTCGATTAACTTAGACGGTACCGGTAAGTTCAACTGCGTCACAGGTGTTCCTTTCCTTGACCACATGCTTGAGCAAGTCGCACGACATGGTCTAATTGACTTAGATATTCATGCCGTGGGCGATCTTCACATTGATGCTCACCACACAGTGGAAGATTTGGGCATCACGTTAGGACAAGCCTTTGAAATTGCCGTTGGCGATAAAAAAGGCATCAAACGCTATGGCCACGCTTATGTTCCGCTAGACGAAGCGCTATCTCGCGTAGTGATCGACTTTTCTGGTCGCCCGGGTTTGGAAATGCACGTTCCATTTACCCGCGCATCAGTAGGCGGTTTCGATGTGGATTTATTTTCTGAGTTCTTCCACGGCTTTATCAACCACGCCAAAGTGACGCTGCATCTAGACAACCTACGCGGCAAAAACACCCACCACCAAGCCGAAACTATTTTTAAAGCTTTTGGTCGCGCATTACGCATGGCGTTAGAAGCAGACGAACGTATGGCAGGACAAATGCCTTCTACTAAAGGTTCTTTGTAGGATTCTCTTTGTATGAGTGACATGAAAAAATCCACCGTCGCGGTGATCGATTACGGCATGGGCAACCTTCACTCGGTTGCCAAGGCTCTTGAGCACGCGGCAGATGAAAACACCTCTGTGATTGTAACCAGCAACCCTGCGGCAATAGAAGCAGCAGATCGAGTGCTACTACCTGGCGTTGGCGCAATTCGTGATTGCATTGGCGAAATGCACAAAGCAGGACTGGTTCCTAGCATTCGCAAAGCCATGGCTGAAAAGCCGTTTCTTGCTATTTGTGTCGGCATCCAATCATTAATGTCTCACAGTGAAGAAAATGGTGGTGTTGATTGTTTAAATCACTTTAAAGGTAACGCGTTATTTTTTGGTGAAGAGCATAAAGACCACGACGGCAGCAAACTGAAAGTGCCTCACATGGGCTGGAATCAGGTTAAACACACTATTAACCATCCGCTTTGGGCAAATATCCCTGACAATGCACGCTTTTATTTCGTACACAGTTTTTATGTTGTACCAGAAAACAAAAGCGAAGTAGCAGGTACTTGTGACTATGGTTTGGAATTCTGCGTGGCTCTTGCCCGCGATAATGTGTTTGCCGTGCAGTTCCACCCTGAAAAAAGTCATAAAGATGGTCTTCAGCTTTATAAAAACTTCCTTAACTGGGATGGCAAGCCATAACAGCAACCTTAAGTTTGTATAGATAGCAGTACTTTAGATTTTAGGAGCGCCATTTATGGGCTTAGCAAAACGTATTATTCCTTGCCTTGATGTGGACAATGGCCGCGTTGTAAAAGGCGTTCAGTTTGTCGATATTCGTGACGCTGGGGACCCAGTTGAAGTAGCTAAACGCTACAACGAGCAAGGTGCTGATGAAATTACTTTTTTAGACATCACCGCCAGCTCAGATGATCGAGAAACCACCGTCCACATGGTTGAAGCCATTGCCAGCCAAGTGTTTATTCCTCTGACTGTTGGCGGAGGCATTCGTACCTGCGAAGACATTCGTCGCATGTTGAACGCGGGCGCAGACAAAGTCGGCATTAACACCGCTGCGGTGTTTAACCCTGAATTTGTTCGTGAAGCCGCTCAGCGCTTTGGTTCACAATGTATCGTTGTGGCCATTGATGCCAAAAAAGTCAGTGCGCAAGGCGAACCAGACAAATGGGAGATTTTCACCCATGGCGGTCGTAAACCAACTGGACTAGACGCCGTTGAATGGGCGAAAAAAATGGTGGAATACGGTGCTGGGGAAATTCTACTCACCAGCATGGACCGTGATGGCACTAAAAACGGTTTTGATCTTGGTGTCACCCGAGCGATCAGTGAAGCCGTTCATGTTCCGGTTATAGCCTCTGGTGGTGTGGGTAATTTAGACCACCTTGTCGATGGCGTTATTGAAGGCAAAGCCGATGCCGTATTGGCCGCAAGTATTTTCCACTTTGGCGAATACAGCATCCAAGAAGCCAAACAACGCATGACGGACGCTGGTATCGAGATGCGCCTTTAGTATCAACCGATACTAGAGAAAAGCAAATACACAAGACGCGATGCATCAATATCGCGTTTTTTGTTTCTGGAAGTCAGCATTTTTTGTGCATGGGGAGATCTGCTGCTTGCTGCGAATAAGCCCTGCCGAGTACAATCCTTGAAATTCAATTTTGCCTTATTCAATAGAAGGAAGACTTCTTGACCACCTTAACCGATGCCTTGCAAGCGTTGGCAGCCCATTGCCAACAAGCTGAGACGACTTCTGCTTTAACTTTTCATCGCGGCGTGGAACGAGAAGCGCTACGAGTGGATCGTACCCAAGGCCGTATTTCCCATAAGCCACATCCAAAAGCTTTGGGCTCAGCATTAACACACAGCTCTATCACAACCGATTATTCTGAATCCTTAATGGAATTTATTACGGGTGTGCACCCAAGTGTTGAAGGTGTCATCCATGAACTAGAAGACATCCATAATTTGGTTAACCACGAACTCTACAAACAAGATGAATGTTTGTGGCCTGCCAGTATGCCTTGTTATTTAGCCGGCAACGAAGATGTTCCAATTGCGTATTATGGCGAATCCAATACGGGCAAACTAAAACACGTTTACCGAGAAGGTCTGTCCAATCGTTATGGTCGTATCATGCAATGTATCGCCGGCATGCATTACAACTTCTCTTTTGATAAAGACTTCTGGGCTTTTTTAGAAAACTACAAAGGCAAAACCAACCTTTCTGCCGCTGAAAAACAAGCATTCCAGTCCGATAGTTACTTTGCTTTAATTCGTAACTTTCGTCGCAGCTCTTGGATGTTGTCTTTATTGTTTGGCGCTTCCCCTGCCATTGATGAAAGCTTTTTGCCTAAAAAGCCTGATAGCCTGACCACTCTTGAGAAAAACACTTGGTTTGGCCCTAAAGCCACGTCTTTACGCATGAGCGATTTGGGCTACCAAAACAAAGCGCAGGCAGATTTGTATGTTTGTTATAACGAAGTTGATACTTACATCAGCACCGTCAAAGCGGCTCTACAAACCCCCTATCAACGTTATCAAGATATTGGTGTAAAAGTAGACGGTGAGTATCGCCAACTTAATGGCAATATTTTACAGATTGAAAATGAGTATTACAGCGACATTCGCCCAAAACGTGTTACTCAACCTGGCGAACACCCTAGTGCAGCACTGCATGCAAGAGGCGTGGAGTACATTGAAGTGCGCATAATGGACCTTGATCCAAGTTCCTCTATTGGAATGCAATCTTCTACTCTCTATTTCATCGATGTCTTCTTGCTTTACTGTATGTTACGTGGCGATGAACAGCTTAGCAGCGCTGAATGCAGCCAGCTTCGTACGATGCAACAAGAAATTGCCTCCCATGGACGCGAGCTGGATATGGACTTTGATTTTGGTCAAGGCCCCACCAAACTGCGCACTAAAGCTGAAAACATGCTGAATTCATTGACTGAAGTTGCTGAGTTTTTATCCACTAAAACGGGTAATCCGGCTTACATGCAAGCCGTAGAAATCCAAAGAGAAAAGATAAACAATGAATCCTTGCTTCCTTCGGCTCAACTATTAGAGCGCATTCAAACCCAACAGGGTTATCAAACTGCCATGCTAGCGCTTTCAAAAGAGCAACAGGCCGATTGGATGTCTCGCCCATTATCAGATGAGCTTACCAGCGAATTTATGCAAAAAGCAGAACGTTCATTACGTGATCAGGAAGCGATTGAAGCAGCAGACGAAGTAGACTTTGATACCTTCTTAACGGCTTATTTAACACCGCAGTAACTCGGTGGCATAGCAACAAAAGGACCATACATTTTTGTTCACATCAAATACCAAGAACTACCGAGATATGACCATAACCGTTCAAGATTTGAGCAAAATTAAAATAATTGGCTGAGTCATGTGGTCAGGCCATCCGATGATATAGGGAAGGAGAAGGGATTCATGAAAAATTTTTGGGACTTCATATGTATATTAGGATTGCTGCTTAAGCTGCTATTTGTGCTACTTGAACGTGCTGTAACAGGAAAAATAATTAGACACTTTAAGGGCAAAGAATTGCTAGAAATAGGAACGCAACTTACATTTTATTATTTCTTACTCTTCCTAGTCTTTTTTGGATGGCGGATTCCTGAACTATATGCAGATAACACAGGTATTAATGGTGTAGGGGATTTTTTAGCGGGGCTATTTAGCCCGATAGCTTTTGGGTGGTTGATTATCGGCTACCTAATGCAAAACAAAGAACTTCGTAACAGCGTAGAGCAAACAGCAGAAGCTCAAAGATTAGCTAGGGATCAATTAGAGTTTCAGAAGAAAGTTCAAGCTAGATTAGAATACCAAAAAACACTTAACGCTCAGCCACTACTATCTATAAAAGAAATAAAAATCAAAATTAGAAATGGAAAAAAGACATTAACTTTTAAAATAAAAAATGATGGAGAAAGCATAAGAGATCTTCGTTTCTATCACTTAAAAAAAGAAAGTAAAGAAGGCAAAAAATCGTATACAAAAACAAGAAAAAAAATAAGAGCAGACTTTGAATTAAACCCAATAGCACAAAGAATATTTTTTTAGATAGGGGAGCGGAAGAGTCAATATCAATCAAAGTTAAAGATGACTTCTACTTGCCATTTCATGCATTCTCATTAATTCAAATGATTATTCTTCGTTGTGTGTTTGTTGATCAACTACAAATCACACGTATAGAAACACTAAGTCTATCCGCTCTCAGATATAATAGCCTTAAACTAAACCATTATTAACTGGTAGCATTTCAAGAACAATAGAAAGTTGAAGCGACAATGACTATAAAAAAATAGATACTGGCTACGAAGTGTGTTTTCGCGTCAACGGTCGCGGTAGTCGTGAACATAGGCGGTTCTTTCCAACGAAGGCCGAGCGTGAGCGATTCCAGCGTTTTATTATCGCGTTTGAAACCCAAGCCGATTTAAAAAAAGCCCAAGGACATGCGCCGCCTATCTGAATTAGTGGAACTATGAGATGATACACACGGCTACTTTTTAAACGATGAAAAACGCAGTAAAAGCAAACTATTGATAACAACCAAAGAATTATCCAAAAACCAAGCACCCCATACCTTCTTCTGAAAGCAAAAGCATCTACTGAAAAATATGACTTTAATTTTGAATCTGTTGCAAAGAGACTCACAACCGACACACCAAGCACCTAAAACAGCCTAAGACACTGTATAAATACACAAAATCAGCCTCTCTACAAATAAATCATTCAATGATTTTTTGATTTTCTAAACACATCTTGAGCACCATTAATTAATGAATAGGTTTTAACGTGATTGGCTCTTTTAAAAATGTGGCTAAGGCCCATTCGTACCAAGTTGCTGGATGAATAGACAATAAATTCCCTATTCATTAACATGCCTTAATAAAGTTGATGACAAGGAAAGCAAGGATCATGAAAAAAGCACTGTTCGCCACTTTAATTACGACTTCTCTTCTGACTGGCTGCGCCAGCCAAAATGTAGGCAACTCAAACGAAGATGTTGATACATACGACATATCAGGAATCAGCAGCACAGCGACGATTCATAGTAAATTGACGACGGATGTTAATATCAGCGGTATGGAACATATAGTGAACATTGAAACGGATGTTCGCAATTTACATATATCCGGTTTGAATAACACCATCCATTTTGCGGATGGGGTTGTTGTTGAAAAATGCACTCTTTCAGGTAGTGACAATGTCGCAGTGAAAACTGGAACCGTCAAAATTTATTGCATTAACTCAGGCACAGATAATAAAGGTTTTTAATATTACTGTGTCGTCCTAAAAGAGGCGTTAAAACCCTTGTATCGCCTCTTTTATGCTTACGTCGCAGCACATTATGCAACTAAGACATGTCGCTGGAACAAGGATGCTTTTTTACGCCAGTTTTTACGCCATTCTGTTGAACAATAACGGATACAAGGACGTCACTTTCCTCTGATTGCTAATCGATCTCTCCAGCCTCAGTGCGACATTAGAGTAAGCTTTTTGAAAAACATGCGAAAGGGATTGATGTGCTATCGGTTTTCAGTCGCTTCTATGTTTTGATGTGATTTGGATTAGTGTTTTATTTGGTAAGGGAGCATACGACATATGAAGTATTTCTTTTGTTTCGTATTTTTTTCGGTTCTTCTTTCGGGTTGCTCATCTAATGTGAAATTATCCGGACATAATGTCAGCAACCTTGATGCGAGCCTAAATATTGATAAATCGGCAACCATTGCAGTGGTTTCAGATCCTAATGGTAATCAACTCACCAATAAACGTTATATTCCAAATGTAATCGATGCATTAAAAAACCGTGGTTTTACCAATACCTCCGCGTCTCCTAAAGATCCAGACTATCGCCTCGCGATTAATTTCTCTCATGAAAACAAAACAGAAACCAAGCAAGTTCCCATTTTTAACCATCAGCGAAATATTCCTTATACGGTTTGTCACCGTAACCCAAATACAGATGCGCAAACCTGCGTCACGCGCTATCGGCTCTTTATGGAACCGATTATCAGTGGTTACAAAACCGTAGAGATGCCAACAACTATTTATACTTTCCATTACACGTTAACAGATAGACAAAATAAGCTTCTATTGGATTCTACCAATACGGTGGTTCATGAAAGTTGCTCTAAATGGAAGATGTTTGAGTTCTTAGCGAGAGATGCGATTGCCAGAGCCAATTTTACTACGCCAGTCGACAAACCTTACGCAGTTGAGATGAAAGAAGGCTACAGCTGCCAATGATGCAGGTTAAAACCAATAGGCTAAAATGATGCATTGTTAGCCTATTGGTTGTTTGCCTTATTTGCTTTTCATCCTTGTTCTATTTCTCTTCTGCGTTTCACTTACTACTAAACTCTCTTAAAAATAAGATGCTTATAAAAAAACGTTATTACCTCTTCAGTCTCTTTGTTCGTATCCATCTATACTGTGTATAAGCCACTTTTGTTTGGGCGTGGCTGTATCAGGACTTTTTCCAAATCCATTATGCTCACTCAGTGAGTCAAGGGGGAATCCATGATCAATCATGTTTGGGGTCTTATTCATCATCCAGATAAGGAATGGCGCGAAATAAACAAGGAGCATGAGTCGGTAAGTCATCTTTACTTCCACCATGTTCTTTGGATGGCGGCCATTCCTGTTGTGAGTACCTTTATAGGCACGACACAGTTTGGTTGGACATTCGGCGGCGAGGAAGCCATAAAAGTATCTTTTATGGATGGCCTTGGTTTAGGTGTGCTGTTTTATGCTCTGATTCTAGTCGCAGTGGCGATGGTCGGTAGTTTAATTCATTGGATGGCACGACACTATCCAAACCGCCCTCCTCGCCAAGAATGTATTGTCTTTGCAGGTTATATCGCTACACCATTGTTTTTAAGTGGTATCTTTGCCATTTATCCGATCATTTGGCTCTGTTTACTCGCTTGTGTGTCAGGTGTGGTTTACACAGGCTATCTGTTGTATCGGGGCACTCCTAGCTTCTTGGGGATCAGTCATAAACAAGGCTTTATTCTATCCAGTACCACGCTTGGCATCGGCGTTTTAGTCTTAGAAGCGCTATTAGCCGCCGTTGTGCTACTTTGGAGCCTTGGTTCTGAACACAGTATTGTATGGCACTTCTTCCAATAACAAGCAATGACCTAATAACGATCCAACAATATGCCACCCAACCTAACATTGGGTGGCATATTGTTATAAATAGAGCCATTTACAATTTTCAACAATATTTCGATCACTTCTTGATCGTTCACACAAACCATTCATCATTTATTCGATACACTAACGATTCAACTAGATTGCTTTACTTTACAAACTGAATCGGACTTCTTTTTATGCTCTTCAACTCTAAGTTAAAACAACAAACCAATGCCCTTTCACAACAACTCGAAGAAGAGAGAGCCAACCACCAAACAAAAGTCGAAGCGTTGCAAGCTGAATTAGACTCAGCAAGAGCAGAACTACAGCAATTCAAACAGAATTCAGGAAACAATGTTGAGCTCATTCGCTATCAATTACGCGGTGGCGATATGCTCAATTCCATTCGTTTTGGGTTAGCGGATAGCGCCGAAACCCTTATCGAAGAACGTGTTGAGCTATCTCAGCTCGACGATGTGTTTGATGAAACAAGAGTCGCATTACATCGTTTAAGTGAACGAGCCAGCCTAATAAATGAACAGGCAAGCGACAGTATGGAAGCGGCCAATGTTCTCGATAAAACCGCAAATGGCATTAGTCAGCTTGTTTCAAGTATCCAAGAAATTTCGGCCCAGACCAACTTACTGGCGCTCAATGCGGCTATCGAAGCCGCCAGAGCAGGATCTGCAGGCCGTGGCTTTGCTGTCGTTGCGGATGAAGTGAGGAACTTAGCAGGAAAAACCCACAGTGCGAGTGAGCAAGTAGAAACCTTGGTTAAACAAGTGATTGCTCAAACAGAACAAATTAAAAATATGGTTAATCAGAACCAAGTCAGCGCAATGGATATTTCCTCCTCTTCAGTTCAGATAGACAAGGTCGTTGATGATGTCATTGCGCGCTCAAACCATATGCAAGGAGTGATTAGCGTTGCCGCCACGCATTCTTTTTTAAATACGGTGAAATTAGATCACGCGGTGTGGAAAAACGACGTTTATAACCGCATTGATAAAAAGAAATTCGACAGCGAAGTTAATCTACATACAGAATGTCGCCTAGGTAAATGGTATTACGAAGGTTATGGCAGCCGACACTTTCAACATTCTAAGGCTTTTAAGGCGATTGAAGCACCTCATAAAACAGTTCATGAATCCGGCCGAGCCGCATTGGAAGCAATTCAAGCAGGAAACACTCAAGAAATGCTTAGTCAATTAGATAAGATGGAAGTGGCAAGTCTTCAGGTGGTTGTGAACATTGAAAGCCTAATGGAAGAAGTGAAACACTCTTAATTTTGATAAAACCACCTTTCTATAGCCCATAATAAACAATGTTTTATTCATGGGCTTTTTTACTATCACTACCTGTTTCTGACGCTTCAAAAGTAACCGTGAGTCTGTCGGTCAAAATCACAACGGACCGAAACACTTTTGAAAGGAACTTTTTCTACACTTAACGCTCTTAAACTTGGGTATAAAAAACATGAATAAATGATATTTTTTCCCTGTAAAGGGTTTTAGGCTATTGATTAAATTGGTAAAAGGCTATGCTTGTAACCCAATACCTTAGACTAAATAATCACTTAATAGAGACCGATTGTTGGGATAAAACCATGCTCGCACTGAACATTTATACATTATCATCGATCACTATAAAGGAGTGTTGCCTTTGAGTTCCCTTATCTGGCTACCTTTCCTTCCCTTGTTAGGTACGTTAATACCATTAATTACCGCACGTTTTAGTCGCACCGCTTGTGCGTTTATGACCGCAGCATTACCTGCAGTCACTCTGTTTTTAATACTTTCCCATGCTGGAGACATTTTTCAAGGCGAGCGTTTTCTCGCGATGATTCCTTGGATTCCGGCTATTGGTCTGGAGCTTGCGTTTCGGTTAGATGGTCTGGCATTGCTTTTCTCTATTCTGATTTTAGGAATCGGCCTACTCGTCATTTTGTATGCTCGCTATTATTTGTCAGCCAAGGATTCCATCGGTAAGTTTTATTCGTATCTAATTTTATTCATGTTCGCCATGCTGGGGGTGGTGCTTTCCGATAACTTGATTCAGTTGTGGTTTTTCTGGGAGTTAACCAGTATTAGTTCATTCTTACTGATCAGCTTCTGGGGAGACAAAACCGAAGCTAGAAAAGGCGCAAGAATGGCGCTAGCGGTTACTGGCGCTGGTGGTTTGGCCTTGTTAGCCGGCTTACTCATTCTAGGCAGCACTGTTGATAGCTATAGCCTGCAAGATATTTTAGACAGTGGTGATTTTATAAAAGCCAGTGCGAATTACCCCATTATTGTGGTGTTGATTTTGCTCGGTGCTTTTACAAAATCCGCTCAATTTCCCTTCCATTTCTGGCTACCAAATGCCATGGCAGCGCCAACACCAGTAAGTGCGTATCTTCACTCTGCTACTATGGTAAAAGCCGGCATATTCTTAATGGCACGTTTTTACCCAGCGCTCGCGGATACGGACCTTTGGTTCTTGATTGTCAGTCTGACTGGTTTGGCAACCTTCCTTGTTGGCGCTTACATCGCTATTTTCCAGCATGATTTGAAAGGCTTACTGGCTTACTCAACCATCAGTCATTTGGGCTTAATTACACTGCTACTCGGTATGGGGACAGACCTTGCCGCGGTGGCGGCCATTTTCCATGTTATTAACCACGCTATCTTTAAAGCGTCTTTATTTATGGCGGCCGGCATCATTGATCATGAGTCTGGCTCACGTGATATGCGTAACTTAAACGGGCTCTGGAAGTACATGCCTTACACTGCCACTCTGGCCATGGTGGCGTCAGCGTCTATGGCGGGCGTGCCATTAATGAACGGGTTCTTATCAAAAGAGATGTTCTTTACCGAGACCTTGCATCAGGCATCTCTTGGCTCCTTGTCTTGGTTCATCCCCGTATTAGCGACCTTAGGCGGTGTGTTCGCTGTCGCTTATTCAATGCGTTTTATTCACGACGTCTTTTTTAATGGCGAGCCAATTAATTTGCCTAAAACGCCTCATGAACCACCACGCTATATGCGTGTACCAGTCGAGATTCTGGTTGCGCTGTGTTTGGTTGTTGGTATTTTCCCTAGTTTAGTGGTTGGTGACCTTTTGCTTGCTGCGGCCAATGCGACCCTAAACGGTCCAGCTCCAACCTACAGTCTGGCAATTTGGCATGGCTTTAACTTCCCATTGTTAATGAGTGTTATCGCGTTAGTCGGCGGTTTATACATGTATCACAATCGCTCTCACATGTTTAAATTCCAAGCACAGTTTCCTCATAGTGACCCTAAGCTGGTATTTGAAGGCATTATCCAAAACCTAACAAACAAGGCCAGTCGCATTATTGCGTTTACGGAAAATGGGTCATTACAACGCTATATTTTCTTCGTCTTAACTTTCGCGGTTGTGATGACGGCTTCTACCTTGATGAAGCTAAATACAACGGCCGGGCAACGACCAGAGATCCCTCTTGATGCCCTATCTATTACTTGCGCGGTTTTATTAACGGTCTCCGCTTTAGCCACTGTACTGTGGCACAGAAGACGAGTTATTGCCTTGTTAACCTTGTCTGTCGTCGGTTTGATCGTATCCTTAGCATTCGCTCAATTTTCGGCTCCAGACTTAGCACTAACTCAGCTTTCTGTTGAGGTTGTCACCGTAATATTGCTGATTTTGGCCTTGTTCTTTTTGCCACAAAATACCCCCAAAGAATCATCACCTCGTCGTATAGTTCGTGACTTGAGTCTGGCGTCTTTAATTGGAGGTGTTGTCGGGACAATTTCTTATGCCTTGATGACTCGCCCACTGGATACGATTTCAACCTTCTTTACTGAAAATAGTAAAACAGGCGGCGGCGGTACCAATATTGTTAACGTAATCTTGGTGGACTTCCGTGGCTTCGATACCCTCGGAGAAATCACAGTATTGGGTATTGCCGCGTTGGGGATTTATAAACTCATCGCCAGAATGCGCCTTTATATGCCATCTAGTGATGGAAATGGCTTGCCGTGGTCTGAAGACAGATACCCAATCCTTTTGGCAGTGATCTCACAAAGCTTATTACCATTGGCGCTTTTAGTATCTGCTTATATTTTCTTACGTGGACACAATATGCCTGGCGGTGGTTTTATTGCTGGCTTAATTACCTCTGTTGCCATTATCCAACAATACGTGGCTCACGGTGTTGACTGGATCAAGACTCGTATCAAACTGGACTATCAAATAATGATTGGTTCAGGTATTGGTATTGCGACGCTAAGCGGCTTAGGCAGCTGGGTATTTGGTCATACCTTCTTATCTTCTTGGTTCGATTATTTCTACTTACCCGTTATCGGTAAATTCGAATTAGCCAGCGCCATGATTTTTGATCTTGGTGTTTTCCTCACAGTGGTAGGTGCAACCATGTTGATTCTTGCCAATCTAGGTAAATTAACGACCAGTGAGCGCCCTATTCAAAAGGAGCATGATTAATGGAAGGTTTATACGCGTTTTGTGTCGGCTTATTAACCGCATGCGGAATCTTTCTTGCCTTACGAGGCCGTACTTTTTCCGTGGTTATCGGTTTGACTCTCTTGTCTTACGCAGTGAACTTGTTCTTATTTGCCAGTGGCAGACTTAAGCTTAATGCGGCGGCGGTATTAGGTGAATCAGAACAATACAGTGATCCGCTTCCTCAGGCTTTGGTATTAACCGCCATTGTTATTGGTTTTGCCATGACTGCATTCGCTGTGATTCTAGCAATGCGTGCTCGTGCCGATCTGGGTAACGACCATGTTGATGGTACGTTGCCAGCACAACCAGGCGACGCCTCGAAGAAATCAGGAGGGAGCCAATAAATGCAGCATCTGAGCATTTTTCCGATTCTGATTCCTTTATTATTTGGCGCCATCATGTTGTTGCCGCCAATCTCTCGCGATGTGAATTCACAACGTGTTGCGTCAATTATTGGCACGTTGTTTTTACTTATCTCCTCGGCCTTTTTACTCTACCAAATCAATTCACAAGGTGTTCAACTTTATGCATTAGGTGGTTGGCAGGCTCCTTTTGGTATTGCATTAGTTGCCGATAAAGTTTCTAGCCTTTTGGTGCTGTTAACGGCCTTTTTAGCCTTTTGCGTGATGCTCTATGCTGTCGCAGGACAAGATAAAGGCGGGGCGTATTTTCATCCATTATTTATGTTCCAAATCATGGGGATAAATGGAGCCTTCCTAACCGGCGATATATTTAACTTATTCGTCTTCTTCGAAGTCTTGTTAATCGCTTCCTATGCGCTATTAATCCACGCTGGTGGCAAGCAGAAAACTCAAGCTACAGTGCATTACGTGATCCTCAACCTTGTTGGTTCAAGTCTATTCTTGTTCGGTCTTGGTATTTTATATGGTACGTTAGGCACGCTTAATATGGCTGACATGGCCATCAAGGTTGGGCAGCTGCAAGGAGAAACGGCCACTCTAGCGAAAACAGGCGCTTTGCTGTTATTAGTTGTCTTTGGTTTAAAAGCCGCGATGCTGCCGATGCACTTTTGGTTACCCAAAACCTATGCTAGCGCCAGCGCCCCTGTTGCGGCACTCTTTGCCATTATGACCAAAGTAGGTGTTTACAGTATTTTCCGCGTTTATACCGTCATCTTTGGAGACAATGCTGGTGAACTTGCGAATATTGCCACACCTTGGTTATGGCCATTAGCACTGTTAACCATCACGATTGGTGGCATTGGAGTATTGGCAAGCCCTGGTATTAAAACGCTAAGCGCAAATTTAGTTATTATTTCCAGTGGTAGTTTACTGGCTTGTGCTGCAATTAACTCTGAAACAGCGACTTCTGCCGCCCTTTATTACATGGTACACAGTACTTTAGCTTCAGCAGGACTATTTTTGCTGGCGGATATCATGTGTCGCCAACGTGGCAAAGCTGAAGACCGCTTTGTTCGCTCACGCCCTTTTGTACAACCAAAATTACTTGGATTTGCCTTTTCAATGTCTGCTTTGGCGTTAATCGGCATGCCACCTTTATCTGGATTTGTTGGCAAAATCATGATTCTGCAAGCCACACAGTCCAACGCTCAAACAAT
This sequence comes from Marinomonas sp. CT5, assembly GCF_018336975.1. NCBI lineage: Bacteria > Pseudomonadati > Pseudomonadota > Gammaproteobacteria > Oceanospirillales > Oceanospirillaceae > Marinomonas > Marinomonas sp. CT5. The sequence continues at coordinate 4,054,218 of NZ_CP025572.1, forward strand.
GTGGGTCTGGCCATTAATACTTATTAGCAGCTTGGCGGCTTTAATTACGTTCTCAAGAGCCGGAACCACTTTATTTTGGCGCCATAATGGCAACATTGCTACAGACGCTGAACCAGCTAAAACTGCAGAAATCATCAGTATTAGTTTGTTGCTACTGGCTTCTCCGGTTTTAGTGTTATTTGGGGGAGATATCAGTGAATTTACTCAGCAAGCAGCACAACATCTGCACGATATTCAAGCGTCAGCTTATGCTTTATTACCAGGAGTAGCCCAATGAAGTTATTCCCTATGCCTTTTCACAGTCTGCTGCTCTTCGTTGTTTGGTTGCTATTAAACAACTCGATTAGCCCTGGTCATATGGTCTTGGCCGCTTTTTTCGCCATTACCATCCCTTTACTAGTAAATGGTATGCGTGATGAGCACCCAAAAATCCTTAAGCCTTGGCTGGCAATCCGTTACGTACTCATGGTGCTAAAAGATATTTTGGTCGCTAATGTGGAAGTAGCCATGCTGATTATTGGTCCAATCAAAAAGCTAACCCCCGGTTTTGTCGCGATCCCAATCAATATTGATTCCGATCTCGGCATCACAATCTTAGCCAGCACAGTATCTCTTACACCGGGCACAGTGAGTGCTGAAGTATCGAAAGACAAAGCTTGGCTATATGTTCACTCACTTCACTTAGATAACGAAGCCGAATTGATCCACAGCGTTAAGCAACGCTATGAGAAGCCTATCAAGGAGATTTTTGGATGCTAAAGATAACCATCACCATCGTGGCGGTGTGTATTTGCATCGCGTTAATTTTGAATTTATGGCGCCTTTTAAAAGGTCCAACCATATCAGACAGAATTCTGGCGTTGGATACCATGTATATAAATGCCATTGCATTGATTTTGCTATACGGCATATACGTCGAAAGTGCATTGTATTTTGAAGCGGCGTTATTAATTGCCATGCTTGGGTTTGTTAGTACTGCGGCCTTATGTAAATACTTACTTCGCGGCGATATCATAGAATAAGGACTTGTTATGCCTTTTTATCTCGAAATTATTATCTGTGTATCTTTGCTTATTGGCGGAGTATTTTTATTAATTGGCTCTTATGGTCTTGCTCGTTTACCTGATATTTATATGCGTTTACACAGTCCAACCAAAGCCTCTACACTGGGAATTACTGGTGTATTATTAGCATCAATGATTTTCCAAAGTCACTTGAAGGGGTTCCTTTCTATTCAAGAGCTGCTCATTACTCTGTTTCTTTTGATTACAGCACCAGTAGCCGCCAATATGATTGCCAAAACCGCCTTGCATTATCGTACTAAGCCTTTAGAAAAAACGCAGAACCAAGCGTTAATGGAGGTCATTCGTGATAGAGAAACGCCTAAGCCTCCACAAGATGAGGCTCAATAAATAACTTAGCGACCTCTTTGTGATTCATAGGTTTATAGAAATAATACCCTTGAAAAATCTCGCAGCCCAATGACTTCAACATATCAGCTTGCGGAGCGGTTTCAACACCCTCCGCGACTACCACCAATTCCAAACTGTGAGCTAAATGAATAATGGTTTCACAAATTTTTGTGTCCTCGGTATGACTATCGCATTCTTCTACAAATGACTGATCAATTTTTAAAATATCCAGAGGCAATCGCTTCAAATAGCTTAATGATGAATAGCCAGTACCAAAGTCATCGATGGATATTTTAATGTTTAGTGCTTTCAATTCAGCCATTACTTCAATACAGCGCTGAATATCCTGTAAAAGTACGCCTTCCGTGATTTCAATTTCTAACAAAGAACCTTCAATCTCATAAAATGCTAATTTACTTGAGATATAAGACACAACTGAATCTGACACGATGTGACGACCAGAAAGATTCACTGCGATAGGAAGCAACCGTAAGCCTTGGTCTCGCCATGCTTTTTGTTGTTTGAGAACCTGATTAATAACCCATTCATCAATTTTAATAATTAAATTGGACTCTTCCGCAATGGGAATAAAGTCGGCAGGAGAAATATACCCTTTTGTTGGGTGGTTCCAGCGAATCAACGCCTCTAAACCAAGAATATTATTTTTTTCTATCAAGACTTTAGGCTGAAATACCAAAGAAAATTGCTCTAATGCAAGCGCCTCATTAATTTCTTTCTCTAAACCGAATTTTTTTGTCACGATATTCGACATTTCAGGTGTGAAAAATTGTGCGTTATCTCGGCCTTTTTCCTTAGCCCAATACATAGCAATGTCGGCTTGTTGAATTAGTTTATCGGCCTCTAACCCTTGCTCTTTGCTGTAAGCAATCCCAATACTGGTTGGTATCGTAAAATATTGTTGATTTAAATGAATAGGTTCTCGCATTGCTTGTAGAATTTTTTGCGCTCGTTTAGAAAGGCGACTTTCACTGACCTCCTCTGTCATCATCAACACAAACTCATCACCACCCCATCGGGCAATGACATCACATTCATCTGAAACAGCGATCAAACGTCTCGCTACTTCGCAAAGTAGCTCATCACCCGCTTTATGCCCTAAAGTGTCGTTGATAATTTTGAAATTATCCAAATCCATAAATAATAGCCCGACAGAGGTCTTTTGCTTAGTAGCAAAAAGCAATGCGCTTATTAACGAGTCCATAAAATACGTTCGATTATATAGACTGGTTAACGGGTCACTGTAGGCTAAAAATTTCAGACGTTCTTGCAGCTTCATGTGTCGCGTCATATCTCTAATATGAAGTGTGTATTCACTCTCTTTTGACGATCCATCATTGGCCTTGGTAATGGCAATTTCGGCAGGAAAATCATTATTTGGACTACGCTGTAAGCGAAATGGATTGCGCCGATTCAAGATCAAACCACCTGATGACGAAAAACCAGAGCTCAGGCTTTCAAACGTTTTTCGTCTATCTTCTTCACGTATAAACAAGCCAATAAAACTTTTTCCTTCCACCTGTCTTTTTAAACAACCAAATGTTCGCTCTGCGGCAGGGTTGAATTCCATAACTGAGCCGAAACGGTTGATCGTAACAATACAATCCATAGAAGAGTTTAAAATGGCGGATTTACGCATTTCACTCTCTTGAAAACGCATCAAAGCATCATCTCGTTGTGTTATTTCACTACTGACTCGGTCAATTACTTGATTGTATTTTTTCGCAATCTGCCCCACTTCGGTAAAAGGCTCTTCTGGTACCCGTGTCGAGAAATCAGCATTATTTTGTTGGTATTGCATCGAAGTCAGCAAATCAAACAATTCCGTTGTCGCCCTATGCTCGGCAACATTCAGTCCCTGTTCTTCGTGTTCTTTTCTGGCTCGCAATGGCATCCAAAGATTCAACAGCCACATAGCAATATAACTGATTACAAAGCAATAAAGGCCAATCACTAGCACGCCTAACGTTTGCACCCAAAGCTGATCAAATGTACTCAAACCATTAGCAATTTTTTCTGTCTGACCAAAAAAAGCAACACTCAAGGTCCCCCAAATACCAGCAAACAAGTGCGCAGGCACAACATCGAGGGCATCATCTATACGCCAACGCTCCATCAGCAGACTTCCGTAATAAACAATTCCCCCAGAAACACCGCCAATAACCACCGAAGCTCCAGGTGAAACGACATGACATGAAGCAGTAATAGCCACTAGTCCTGCAATTGTGCCATTCAGCACAAAGCTCACTTCAACATAACCATCTCGGAAGTAATTAATGCCGGCAGCAATAAGAGCTCCCCAGGCCGCTGAAATAAAGGTGTTAAGGATAATTATTGGTACATCATCAGTTAGCGCTAATGTACTACCACCATTAAAACCAATCCAACCAAACCAAATTAATAGCGTGCCTAAAGCTGATAATGGAAGATTATTACCCGGAGGCAAACGAATGCCTTCTTCAAATCGCCCAAGCCGAGGCCCAATAATGATAATCGCAGCCAATGCCACCCATCCACCAACAGAGTGAACAATAGTAGAACCCGCAAAGTCGACAAATCCAAGCGCTTCAAGCCAACCCTGCGGCCCTGTTGAGGGGTAAACACCTGACCAAGCCCAATGTCCAACGACTGGATAAATAAACGCACTTAAAACTACTGTGATTGCTAGGTAACCGATAAATGTCATTCGTTCCGCAACAGCACCTGAGGTGAGTGTTGCTGCTGTACCACAAAACATCATCTGAAAGATGAAAAAGCTGACTTCCCAAGGTGTATGTTGCTCATCAAATAAAAAGTCACTCGTACCAAATAACCCCAAAGCAGAGTCACCAAACATGATGCCAAAGCCAAAAAGCCAAAATAAGGTCGTTGATATAATGAAATCAGAAATGTTTTTCGCAGCAACATTGATGCTGTTCTTACTACGAATTCGTCCACTTTCTAGACATAAAAAACCAGCCTGCATCATAAACACCAATGCGGCAGCAACTAACAACCAATAAAAATCTGCCATATACACCTTACATCATGAAAATGCACCAAAAAGAGACGATCGTTATAACTTAGGGCACGGAATACACACCATTTAGGTGCGAGATAATCAACAAACTAAAGTGACACCTAAACCACTTTCCTTAACCATTCAATTGTTAAGCCAACTATCTAAAGAATGTCATTTTTTTGAAAAGACGAAACACAAAAAAGGCCGCTCAATATTGCTTTCATGAGCGGCCTTTTAGAAGTTCAAATGGTTTAAACGATATAGAAATACCTAAATGTTTAGGGACAATACATTCGTTTTACTTATACGATGACGATAAATCTCACGAAGGTATTTGATCGCATTTCTCACATTATTAATGTCTAAACGAATATCATTGATAGAGACAAAACGTTGATTGTTATCAATCAACTCTCGATACTTTTTCTCATACATTGGCTTAATTGCGTACCAGTTTGTGTCTAAAATTTTAGCTGGGTTTTCATATGTCGTGAAGTACTTATCTACTAGGTCTTCATCGAACTCGTCTTCTTGAATCATTTTTAAAATGACGTTTTCGATTTCATCGGTATAACGGTAATCATCACGAGCAAAGCAGCGTTTCATGTACGCCACCATTAGCGTTAAAAAGTCATCACTTAGACATGGGCTTTTAGCAATCAGTGTTGTTAATGACAAGTTAGCCGATGCGCCAATCACCAGAGCGTAACGCTTCAATGTCGTATTCGGGCACAAACGGTTCAAATGCATTTTTAAACGATTCAAAGCCGTAAAGGACAACTTATAATCACGCGGTAAAGAAATAATCGATACAATAGAGGAACAGTTTTTAAAGAAATGCAGATTATTTAATGTACTCGCGTCATACCCACTTTTGCGGAAATTTTTAATCGATTCACGATACTTATCAGACTCAACTGGGAGCACACTGACACCTTCAATTGCCGAGGTATCATTATTAAAGTGCGGTAGCTCAATCGAACGACAAAATAGATCATCAATATCAACCGTATCTTGGCGAGTGCCTTCACTCACAACACTTTCAGCATAAGCCACAGCCACAGGTCCAGCTAAACTCATAAATAAGTCATTGGCATCCAAACGAATGGTTTCGGCAATATCAATTCCAGCCCGTCGGAAGTAATCTTCGTCGTAATCTGTTGTAACAGCTTGAGCGGTTAAAATATTGAAAATCTGCTGAGAAATATACTGATTGGCGTATTTCTCCATAGTGTTCACATCAATACTATCAGCATCACCACCGTCCTCTTCTTCGGCATATCGCATGATATCGTTGGAAATCAACATCATTGAGTTCCAAGGACGAATACGCTCCATTACATCAGCAGGTACTTCATCATCTTCTCGCTCTTCGTTATAGGAGAAGTTCCATTCTTCTGAAATATATTTGGTGAGCAAACGTCCCGCATTAATATGCAAGGCCTCGGAGATTTCAACGTTCTTACCTGATATATTTGGCAGAATACAAATGCCAGATGTAAAAATAGGCTCGAAAACAAAACTATGACGTTTATCAGCCATTTGACTTTGATCAGAACGGTAATCAAACGTTTTACTCAAGTAAGAGAATTGTTGCGCAAGGCCAAATTCCGATGCCATACCAGAACCAGTACCACCGCCCGCACTAAAGATATAAAAATATAGGCGTGATTGGTTCGCTTTGATTCCGCAAGAATCGACCAAATAGGAATGCATGTGTTTCCAGTTCTCATTGCGGAAAGTGGTAGCATCCTTATTAAGGATAATCTTTGCAAGGTACTGACCTAGAATAGGCGCATTACCCGCACCACCAGCATGGACCTCCGACAAATCCATAATTTGCAATTTAGTATATTCATCAAGAAATTTCGCTCTGCCTTCTTGATTAGAGAAGCGAATTCTCCCTTCTATATCCTTATCCAAATCACCAAGTAGTACGATAGGCTCAATCAAAAAAACCGGTTTAAAACCATCTTTCCCTTCAATCGGTAGATGCTTGCGAATCCAGCGCATTGGTCGAAATTCACGTTCGCTTTCTAATATTTCTTGGCTTTCAATTTCGCGCATATAACTACTTCTAGCATCATATACTAAGGAAGCGACATCAAGCGCGATATTGGAACCACAGCGCCCTAAACCGATAAGGCAAACAGATGGAAACACCTGCTCATTAACACCATCATCTTCTGGCAAAAGTGGATGAATTTTATTACGGACTACATCTAAATTTTCTAAAATCTGCTCAAGGCTCGTCTCAGTGAAATAAAGATGTTCTATTGGGAGATTTTCTTGGCTCATGCGGCATCCTTTTTGAAGCAAATTACTTACAACAGATAATTATTCACGTTATCAATGAAACGACATGACACAAGGCAAATCTGTTATCTGTTCAATGCACTATTTATTTGAACTGTCATTTTCTTGGACAATGTGCAAACAATATCATCCTTATATAGCAATGACACTAATATGCTGAATGTAAACATAAAAAAATAATGATAATAATTTTTTTATGTTTGAATTCAAATACAACCAAACACCAGTTAAGACCCTATTAAATGCCACGGAAAATATTGTAACAAAACCTCACTTTTGGCTGTTTTTTGTACTATCATATAAAGTACCTTGAACTAATTTATAGGGTGGCTGCTTTGTCAATTTCATCAGTACCATTAAGCAATCCTCTGTCTCTACCTACGCTTTCTGCCTCGGTTGGAACAAATGTGCGCCCAAATTCTGATAGGCCACAAGAACCTGTTCAACTTTCAAATCAAGCGAAGCAAAAGCTAGCGCAGTCAGCGCAAACACCACTGGAAACGGCTCAGTCAGAAGACAGAGACAATGCAGGAAAAGAATCCGTACAAGTTTCATCAAGTATTGGACGGCTTTCTAGAATTACTGGACTCCAGAGAGAAGAAGTTGCAGCCTTATATAGGTCAATTGATAAACTAACCTAATAAGGCCGAAAAACTCTCTTTCAAATTAACTAAACGTCAATGTATAACCATTGGCGATTAGAGATTCAGCTTCACGCTGAAGGTTAGCTAGTGTCAAAGGCCGACTGTCCAACCATCCAGGCAAGAACTCTGCATGAAGGCTTTTGTTATCTGCTTTCAATGTAAAAATTGGCATATCGCCTTCTTTTCGATCATGATGCAGTAAAATGGCTAGCCTTAATAAAATAGACAGTCTGTCTAGATCCTGTTGATCACTTTTCGTAAAACGATAGTCCAACGATTGAGTAAACTTACGGCGGTGTCTCAAAATCAGATTAGCAAGAGCTTGTTGCTCTTGTTGAGAAAAGCCTGGCATATCAGACTCTCTAATAATGTAAGCACCATGTTTATGATATCGACTATGAGAAATACCAGCACCAACTTCATGGAGCAACCCTGCCCAACGCAATAAATCCTCACTAGAGATGCTGTTTAAACCCCAGTCATCTTTGACCTGTGCCAATGCAGATAATGCAGTGTGAGTGACCAATTTAGCCTGCTCTGTATCGATATGATACTGATTCAACATATAATTGACGGTGCGCTCACGAATATCCGAGTCAGCATAGCGCCCCATAATGTCATGTAAGACGCCTTCCCTTAGTGCTCCAAGAGAAAAGTCCATCTGCTTAACATCAAAACACTCAAATACGGCAGTTAAAATAGCCATACCAGCCGCAAAAGTCCCCTTACGTTCGGGTTTCAAGCCAGAAAGCTCTATATTGTCTGCGTGTCCAGCCGCAAACAATGCTTTTTGAATTTGTTTGAGAACTTTAGGAGTGATACCTTTTTTGCTCCAATTATTCTCTTTGGCAATATTAAATACCGCTTTGATCGTACCAGAAGAGCCAATGGCGACATCCCATTTTTCATCCAAATAATCATCTTGAATACTAAGAAGCTCTAACCGAGCTGCAGTAACCGCTTTTTGAAAATTTGATTTTGTAATTGAGCCATCCGCAAAAAAGCGCTGTTTGAAGCTGACACACCCCATATGCAAACTTTCAGTAAGAATTGGCTCTAATTGCTGCCCAATAATAAACTCCGTACTACCACCACCAATATCAACCACTAAACGTTTAGAGTCACCGTGGTCCATGGTTTTCGATACACCAACATAAATAAGTCGAGCTTCTTCTCGACCTGCGATGATCTCTACAGGGTGACTCATGATATCCATGGCCTTTCCAATAAAGTCATAGCGATTTTTAGCGACTCGTAAAGCATTTGTACCAACCACGCGTACTGAACCTGCTGGCATGTCCTCTATGACTTGAGCAAATTGCGCCAGACAGTCTAATCCTCTTTGCTGCGATTCCTCGTCAAGCACTCCCTGATCATCTAAACCAGCCGCAAGCTGAACTTTATCGCCAAATTCACCTGTAATTCGTAATTGACCATGTGTTACTTGCGCGATCACCATATGAAAGCTGTTTGAGCCTAAATCTATGGCAGCTATTTTTTCAAAAGGAAAGTCGTGAGATTGTTGCAAAAAAAGTGATTGCATTCAGAAACCCTTATGTTGCATAAGTCTTAATAAGAACAAGAGTATATCAGTAACCTTTCAATGTCATTGGCAGCAAATAGGTAAATAAGCCTGAGTATTGGATGAATTTTTTATAACATTTTTTAGGTTTTTATGAATAGCAAGAGCCAACCATAAGTTATTACCCAAAAAAACCTAAATTTAATTGGCAAAAAAGCTAAATTTGATCAAAAAATTACCAAAAAGTGGTTTTTTCCCATTTTTCACTATAGACCTCGTCGTTAAGTCGAACTATAGTATAGAAGGTCTTGTTAGTGATTTGGCAGAAATTAATCACATTTAGATTCCAATCAAATTGTTTCGCGCTGTATTGGCTTTGCCCTACCCGGGCTAATTTAAACCTGAACAACAGAATTCTTAATATCCTTTGTTGTGTGTTTTTTGATGCCGAGTAGCTGATACATTGTAAAATACTTCCAGACACAAATTATTGTTACCAATTAATTAACATAATTCCGTCAATATTCCTCAAATGAGCAAATACAAAACCCATTTTATGAACCTTACCGACTTAAAACAGAAATCAGTACACGAACTTTTAGAAATCGCATCGGAAATGGGCCTAGATAATATGGCTCGTTCTCGCAAACAAGATGTTATTTTCTCAATCCTAAAGCGTCATGCCAAAGGTGGGGAAGACATTTATGGTGACGGTATCTTAGAGATTCTTCAAGATGGCTTTGGCTTCCTTCGTTCACCGGACTCCTCTTATTTAGCGGGCCCTGACGATATTTATGTTTCTCCAAGCCAAATTCGACGCTTTAATCTTCGCACAGGCGACACTATTGCCGGCAAGATACGCCCACCTAAAGATGGCGAGCGATACTTTGCCTTATTAAAAGTAAATGAAATTAACTTTGATAAGCCCGAAAGTGTTCGTAACAAAATTCTTTTTGAAAACTTAACACCTTTATTCCCTGATGAACGTCTACTGATGGAAGCTGGTAATGGCTCTACTGAAGATGTGACATCTCGTATCATTGATCTAGTTGCCCCAATGGGTAAAGGTCAGCGTGCATTGGTCGTTTCTCCGCCAAAAGCGGGTAAAACCTTCATGTTGCAAAACATTGCGAACGCCATTACTCGCAATAACCCTGAATGTCATTTAATTGTGTTACTGATTGACGAACGTCCTGAAGAAGTAACCGAAATGTCTCGTACCGTTCGCGGAGAAGTGGTCGCCTCTACATTTGATGAGCCACCCGCTCGTCACGTCCAAGTGGCTGAAATGGTAATCGAAAAAGCAAAACGCTTAGTGGAACACAAACGTGATGTGGTTATTCTTTTAGACTCCATTACTCGTTTGGCACGTGCTTACAACACCGTTATCCCTTCTTCTGGCAAAGTACTAACCGGTGGTGTGGATGCCAACGCTCTAGAACGTCCAAAACGTTTCTTTGGTGCAGCTCGTAACATCGAGGAAGGTGGCAGCTTAACAATTATTGCAACGGCTCTTGTTGATACTGGCTCTAAAATGGATGAAGTTATCTTTGAAGAATTTAAAGGTACTGGTAACTCCGAGCTACACCTTGACCGTAAAATTGCAGAAAAACGCACTTTCCCTGCAATCAATATTCGTCGTTCTGGTACTCGTCGTGAAGACTTACTAACCTCTGAAGACGAACTTCAGCGTATGTGGATCCTGCGTAAATTATTGAATCCTATGGAAGATGTAGCCGCAACCGAGTTTCTAATTGATCGTCTTAAAGTCACTCAAACTAATGATGAGTTCTTTGAGTCCATGAAGGGTAAAAACAAATAAGCATATATTGCTGCGGCAAAAAACCTGCCATAAAAACCACTTCCCGAAGTGGTTTTTTTTTACTTACATAATCTAGCCATTGCTTAACAATGTCTGCCCACTTTCTGCTTAAGGTAAGTGTGACCTATATTGGAGTCATCTAAATGAAAGAGATTACCGCGACGGTAAACAATGTTGAATTGATCAACCAAAATGTTTATCAAATCACCTTAATAACAGAAGACCTGACCTTCACCGCAGGCCAATATGTCATGATAATGCTACCAACAGGAGAGCAGGTACCCTACTCTATTGGCAGCGCCCCACATGAACTACCTTATTTAACACTATATATTCTAGCTCCTGACGCAACGTCACTTGCTAATAAAGTGATTGAGCATGTTCAATCCAACAAGACGATTAGAATAAAAGCACCAGGCGGTGACTGCCACTTAGCAAATGGCATTTTAGAGTCCAACCCTGAGCATATTTTATTGCTTGCAGGAGGCACCGGTTTTGCTCAAATAAAAAGTCTGTTTAGTGCTTTGGTAGAACAAAACTTTTCAGGGAACGTTTCTTTTTATTGGGGCTTAAGAACCGCTAATGATGTATTTTCCCAAGACTGGCTTGAAGAAGCACACAAGTACTCTCCCTTCACGCTAGATGTTATCGTCAATGAAAAAGGTGATAATTGGCAAGGTAGAAGTGGCTGGTTATATGAAGCTGTTTTAGCAGATCACCCAGACCTCAGTAATAGCGTCGCTTTTCTCTGTGGCTCAGTTGGAATGGTCTATGGCACTTTGGATCAATTAGAACCAAAAGGTTTACGTGCAGAGCGTTGCTTTTCTGACGTATTTGCTTATGCCCCACACCCAGATAAACCGGTACTCTAATACTATTGATAAAAAAAGTGCCAAATAAACTTGGCACTTCCTTTTATTTAAACTGTTTAATCCATAACTAAGCTGCAGAACTCACTTCGTCCCACAGTGCTTTAATATTCTCTTGATCAGTACTTTCTACACCTTCAGTTTGAAGAGTTTCTTGAAGTATCTCAGCGAAAGCATGGTCAAATTCTTCTCGCCCTTCACCTTCCACACTACTATGTAGACCCAAAAGCCCTAAAAGGTATGCACAGTAAAATAGCTGATCACCTTCTTCTGCTTGATGTTCCATATCTCGTAATCTGTCACACAACTGATCGGCGCGCTCAGCAAAGGTTATTGTCATATTCAATCTCACAATGTATGAATTTACTATACAAAAAAGCTGGGAATGCCCAGCTTTTAAAAATGTATTTTCTCAAAAGAAATTATATTAAGGCTTTAGCTTTAAAGTCTCTAACGTATTCTCTCGAATAGAAAGAAGTAAGTCTGTATTCTCTACTAATGATTCACCATAAGAAGGCACCATTTCTTTCAATTTCGCTTGCCACTCAGGTGACTCAATACGTTCCGGGAAACAACGCTCTAGAATACCGATCATGGTATTAACCGTTGTCGAAGCTCCTGGAGAAGCCCCCAACAACGCAGCAAGTGAGCCGTCCTCTGTCGCTATCGCTTCTGTCCCGAACTCCAATTTACCGCCCGTTTTATCATCTTTTTTGATAATCTGAACACGTTGCCCTGCGTACGCAAGCTCCCAGTCTTCATCTTTCGCATCAGGGAAGAACTGACGCAATGAGTCACAACGATCCTTATGGGATTGCATAACTTCGCTAATCAAATAACGGGTCAAGTCCATATTACTTTTACCCACACTTAACATGGGTTTGATGTTATCAAAACGAATACTTTTAGGTAGATCGAAAAAAGATCCTGTTTTTAAGAACTTCGTTGTAAAGCCAGCAAAAGGACCAAATAAAATAGCCTTTTTTCCATCAATAATTCGTGTATCTAGATGAGGAACAGACATTGGTGGCGCTCCAATAGGTGCCGCGCCATAAACCTTAGCAAAGTGCTGTTCCACTAATTCTGGTTTTTCACAGACAAGCCACTGACCACTTACAGGGAAACCACCAAAGCCTTTTCCTTCTTTTACTTCGGCCTTTTGTAGTAATGGCAACGCACCACCACCCGCACCTAGAAAAACAAATTTGGCGTCTATAACTTTACGAGCGCCATTTTGCTCGATCGTGACATCCCAACGTCCATCAGACCGTTTTTCCAAGTCTCTAACTTCACTGTTTAAGCTCAGTTCAAAATTATCTAACCCTTCAAGGTGTTTACTCATATTGCGAGCAATAGCACCAAAGTTCACATCTGAACCATGTTCGATACGTGTGGCTGCAAGCGGCTCATTACCATCACGATTCTGCATGACAAGAGGCATCCACTCTTTTAACTTGTCACGATCCTCTGTGTATTGCATTTCTTTAAAGGCAGGATGCGCACTCATGGCAGCATAACGAGCTTTTAACATTTTGACGTTACGCTCACCCCAAACGAAACTCTGATGAGGCACTCGATGAATAAATTCCTGTGGGGCTGGCATTAAACCTTGCTTTACAAGGAAAGACCAAAATTGAAGGCTAACTTCAAAAGCTGCGTTAATTGTTACTGCTTTATCGATATTAACGGAGCCGTCAGCATTTTCAGAGGTATAGTTAAGTTCACAGTACGCTGCATGCCCTGTCCCTGCATTATTCCAGCCATCTGTGCTTTCTTTTGCAATATTGTCTAATCGCTCAACCATTAGCATGGTCATGTCAGGGTCTAATTGCTTGAGTAACACTCCTAGAGTAGTGCTCATTGCACCGCCGCCGACTAGTAAAACGTCTACAGAATTTGAGGTCATATGATTTCGCCGTGTCATAGCCAATTGTGGATTTGAGAGAGATACAGAAAAGAGGCTTTTGGCCAGCAGTAAATATAGGAAGGCACTGCTTTGATTTCTTCACCCTCTCCTCAGAACGCCTTTGCTCGTATGCCGAAAGTTCACAAACAGTCAGTCTAATAAGGGATTCTGAGCAGGTGTTACTCAATTATACGGATTTTGAAAGTAATGTCTTGAGACCTTAGTATAAGAATGTAGATATATTCACATTTCAATTTTCATGATAATGCCATTTTTATTGACTTTAGCGACAATAAGGCCGATTTTAACAACATTAATAAAAAACATGCTTCGATTTTGCTGCTATATTTAAAAAACAATATTCAGTATAAATATACTAAATCCTCTAATTTAGAAAACGAGGAGTACGCAATGAAAGCACAAGATATCATGATAAAAAATGTCATTTGTGTTGACATGGACGAGCGCCTCCCAAACATTAGAAAGTTAATGGAAAGCCATGGTTTTCACCACTTACCCGTCACAGAAAAAGGAAAATTAGCAGGGATTATTTCCGATAGAGACCTATTACGGCTTATCAGCCCTTTTATAGATAGTGTCTCAGAACAAACAAGAGATTTAGATACCTTAAATCGTGCTGCTCATCAGGTAATGACACGTCAACCCATTACGGTTAGAGCAGACACCAGTATCGAGGATATTATCACTTGGTTTAAACGAGTCGATATCTCCTGTCTTCCCGTTGTAGACGAAGACAATACGGTTATTGGAATCATATCTTGGCGCGATCTTTTGAATCACGCCACATTCTAAAAACTAGTGAATGTTGCCCTGATCACCAAGAGAACCTAACAGATCTTTTTCAGTGAATTCGTATTGCTCTGCACAGAACTGGCAGTCAACTTTCACGCTACCTTGTTCAATAAGGATTTCACGCACTTCTTCTGTTCCTAATGACAAAATCGCATCCAATGTACGCTGACGAGAGCAAGAGCAACCAAACTGCATGGGCTTAATGTCGTACAAACGAACTTCTTCTTCATGATATAAACGATGCAACAACTCGCTGGTTTCAAGACCAAGCAACTCGTCTTCTTTCACCGTTGAAGCCAAATGAGTCAGACGCTCCCATGCGTCTTCATCACCTTCTTTCGCCTGCTCTTCAGGCAAACGCTGCAAAAACAAACCACCACATTGTGTGCCATTTGCAGCCAACCAAACTCGGCTGGGTAACTGTTCAGATTGAGAAAAATATTGTTCTAGACATTCAGCTAATGAGTCACCAACAATTTCAACAATACCTTGGTAACGCTGTCCGTTACGAGGTTGTATTGTGATCACTAAATAACCACCATCCAATACTTCCTTTAACGATATAGTATCAGGGATAACTTGACTTTCATCCCATTGCGCAATACCACGAAGGTTTTGCTGCTCATCACATTCAGTCATTAAGGTAGATAAAAAACCATTACCTTTTGCCTGTATCGATAGCACACCATCTATTTTGATGATATCTCTTAACAGAGCAATCGCAGCGACAAATTCACCCAACAGTTTTTCTACCGATAAAGGATATTGTTTACGCTTAATAATTTCTTGATAAGCATCATTTAACAATACTCGCTCACCACGAACGTTACTGTTATCAAAAGAAAAACGCTGAATTTCGTTTTTGGTTACATTATTCACAAAGCACACCTTGCTCAGGTCAAAGACCTGAATAAAAAGTTCAAATTAATATTGGCGCCATTTTACCCTTGAGTCAGGCAATCATCCACTTTAAACCGTGTATTAACTTGGAATATGCATGCTTGCTATTTCGTTTAGCTTAGCAGCACTCTAAAATGTTCGACATTATGTTTTCTATTGAAACGCACAACATCACTTCTCATTAAGAGAGATAAGAGATTCTTAGATTTTATGATCCAATTTACTGAAGTTAGTTTACAGCGCGGCACTCAGTTTCTCTTGGAAGAAACCGACCTCACTATTTTCGAAGGTCAAAAAGTCGGTCTGATTGGTGCTAATGGAGCAGGCAAATCCTCTCTATTCGCCATGATCAAAGGCGAGTTGCATGCCGATACAGGTGAAGTCATCTTACCTGGACAGCGTCGCATAGCGTTCATGGCTCAAGAAGTTGAAGAAACACAACGCAGCGCTTTGGATTATTGCCTAGATGGTGACGATAAATTAAGAGAAATTGAGCGCAACATTGCCAATGCCAAAGCAAATGGTGACGATCATGCCCATGCCAGCTGGTTAGGTGAATATGAAAATGCCCATGGCTACACAGCCCAATCACGAGGTGAAACGCTACTCCAAGGTCTAGGCTTCAAAATGAGCGACATGCAAAGGCCGGTGTCTGATTTTTCTGGTGGCTGGCGCATTCGCCTTAATCTTGCCAAAGCATTAATGTGTCCTTCTGATGTGCTGCTCCTAGATGAACCAACCAACCACTTGGACTTGGATGCCGTTATGTGGCTGGAAAATTGGTTACGCCAATACCCAGGCACCTTGTTATTAATTTCTCATGACAGGGATTTCTTAGACGGCATTTGCAGTCACATCGTTCATCTTTATCAGAAAAAACTGGTTCTTTATAAAGGCAACTATTCAGATTATGAGCGTCAGCGGGCAGAACACCTAGCACAACAACAAGCCAACTACGAAAAACAACAAGAAAAACGTGCTCATCTACAGCAATACGTTGATCGTTTTCGTTATAAAGCGGATAAAGCAAAACAAGCCCAAAGCCGTTTAAAAATGCTTGAGAAAATGGAACTCATTGGCCCTGCACATATTGACTCTCAGTTTGAGTTTTCCATTCCTGTTGCCGAGAAAACATCACAGCTATTAGTCAATCTATCTCAGGCGGATTTAGGTTACACCTCCGAATCTGGAGAAAAGACCATTCAATTAGGCAACACCAACTTTGCCCTGCGAGATGGCCAGCGCATTGGCTTACTTGGGCCCAATGGCGCCGGTAAATCTACTCTAATTAAATCCATTGTCGGTGAAATTAATGTCTTAGCAGGTGATCGGATTTTAGGTGAGAACCTGAAAATTGGTTATTTCTCACAGCACCAATTAAGCGCGCTCGACTTAGAAGCGTCGCCTGTTTTGCATATCCAACGGCTCACTCCAAAAGCTCTGGAAAGTGATATTCGTCGCTATTTAGGTGGTTTTGGCTTTATTGGTGACGACGCGCTGCGAGCAGTAAAAGGTTTTTCAGGGGGTGAAAAAGCCCGTCTGGCCTTATCATTAATTTCTTGGACTAAACCAAACTTATTGGTACTCGATGAGCCAACTAACCACTTGGACATCGAAATGCGTCAAGCATTAACAGAAGCCTTACAAGAGTTTCCAGGCTCTATTTTGTTGGTATCCCACGATAGACATTTACTGAACAGTACCGTTGATGAATTCTATCTTGTTGCAGACCATCAAATTCAGGCATTTGATGGTGACCTACCAAGCTATCATGCATGGCTACAGGCACGACAAGCCAGTGCCGCACAACTTGAAAAAGGTGAGTTCGCCGAAGATAAAGTAGACAAAGTCGATCGCAAAGAAGAACGCCGTAAAGCGGCTGAATTACGCGAGAAATTACGCCCTCTGCGCAAAAAAATTGAGAAACATGAAAAAGCTGTGCAGACAGCACAAGCACATTTAGATGAAATATCTGAAGCTATGGCAGATGCTACGCTCTATGAAGCCGACCAAAGAAGCAAACTGCAAAGCTTACTTAGTGATGAAGCTAAGTGGAAAAAGTCTCTAGAAGAAAATGAAGATGCTTGGTTCGAGGCACAAGAGGAACTGGAAGAAGCAGAAGCGCAACTTGTTTAGATGCGATATAAAACAAATAAACGCTAGGAATCCGTAAATTTTGCCCTAACACAAAGCTTTTTCACGGGCTCTGACATAATATTGTAACAATACTAAAATACACTCATGAACAGCGAAAAGGAGAGATACTGGATGACGTTTCCATACACTCGTATGCGCCGCATGCGTAAAAATGATTTTTCTCGCCGCCTGATGCGAGAGCATCACCTTACTGCAGACGATTTAATCTACCCCGTGTTTATTCTTGAAGGCGATAATGTGCGCGAAGCGATTCCTTCCATGCCAAACATTGAACGTCTTTCTATTGACTTACTTTTAGAAGAAGCTAAAGAACTTGTCGAGCTGGGCATACCTACCATCGCACTCTTTCCTGTTATT
The DNA here is from genome assembly GCF_018336975.1 of Marinomonas sp. CT5. NCBI lineage: Bacteria > Pseudomonadati > Pseudomonadota > Gammaproteobacteria > Oceanospirillales > Oceanospirillaceae > Marinomonas > Marinomonas sp. CT5. The sequence goes on from NZ_CP025572.1 coordinate 4,071,955, forward strand.
GAAAGTGATAAGAAGTCCTTGCTTGCTGAAGAAGCTTATAATCCGAATGGCTTGATACAACGTGCTGTACGTGCATTGAAAGAGGCTTTTCCAGAACTTGGAGTATTAACAGATGTTGCCCTAGACCCTTACACTACTCACGGTCAAGACGGCATTATTGATGATTCAGGTTACGTAATTAATGACATCACCGTCGATACGCTTGTGAAACAAGCTCTTTCTCACGCTAAAGCAGGCGCTGATGTGGTTGCCCCTTCAGACATGATGGATGGCCGAATTGGTGAAATTCGTGATGAACTCGAAGCCGAAGGTTTTATCAATACGTTAATCATGGCTTATGCCGCTAAATACGCATCCGCTTATTATGGCCCGTTCCGTGATGCTATCGGCTCAAGTGGCAACCTTGGTAAAGGGAATAAATTTACCTATCAAATTGACCCAGCTAACTCAAATGAAGCAATACGTGAAGTGATGCTTGATATAGAGGAAGGTGCGGATATGGTTATGGTAAAACCAGGTATGCCATATCTTGATATTGTACGTCGAGTAAAAACAGAACTCGAAGTACCGACATTTGCTTACCAAGTAAGCGGCGAGTACGCCATGCACATGGCCGCTTTTCAAAATGGTTGGCTAGATAAAGAGACAGTAATAATGGAATCGCTCCTAGCATTCAAGCGCGCTGGAGCAGATGGCATCCTGACTTACTTTGCAAAAGATGCAGCACGCCTGTTGAAAGCTAAGAACTAACCACTTTTAGTAAAAATAAACACACAGAATCGGTGACCAACAGGCTGCGTTGGTGTAATTTGTTAGTATATGCCTACATACTGTAGGCAAAGGAACAATGATACCAACAACACAATAAAACGGTATTTAGAGAGAATGAAAACGCATGTCTGAGCAGTCGGTGAACGAAATAGATAAAAAAGATCACATTCCCAGTCCACCTCTAGCAGAGTTGGATTCTGAGCTTGTTTTAGAACCTATTCCTGAACAGCCACAAGACCCTAATAAGATTTCCATTGAAGAACGTGTTCCTGAAGAAATCGATTTGGCGGATCCTGAGCTCTACTTCAACCGCGAACTAAGCCACTTACAGTTCAACGCGCGTGTGCTTGAACAAGCGATGGATGAAAATCACCCAATCTTAAATAGATTGATGTTTCTGTGTATCTTTAGCTCAAACATGGACGAGTTTTTCGAAATTCGCGTAGCTGGTCTAAAAAGCCAATTAGAGTACAGCCGTGAAAAGAATGGACCTGATGGCATGCACCCGAAAAAAGTGCTGTCTTTAATTAGTGAACATGCTCACAAACTCGTTCGTCGTCAGTACCGTATTCTCAACGATATCATTTTACCTAAGTTGGCAAATGAAAATGTTAAATTCATTCGCCGGACTGTCTGGAATGAAAAACAAGCCGCATGGGTAAAACGTTATTTCCGCGACAATGTGTTGCCTATCATCAGCCCTATTGGGCTTGATCCAGCTCACCCGTTTCCAAGATTGGCAAACAAAACATTTAACTTCGTGGTGGAATTAGAAGGTCGTGATGCCTTTGGTCGTGAGAATGGCCTTGCCATTGTTCCCGCACCTAGCTCGCTACCTCGATTAGTTAAATTGCCAGATGATGTATGTGAAGGAGGAGATAACCTTGTCTTCCTTTCTTCTATTATTCACGCCCACGCCGATCAGTTATTTCCAGGTATGACAGTTAAGGGGTGTTTCCAATTTCGTCTGACTCGTAATGCCGATTTAGAGGTAGACTCTGACGACATTGGTGTCGATTTGGCAGGTGCATTGCGTACGGAGTTACAAAGCCGTCATTACGGCAGCTCTGTACGATTAGAAATCGCAGAAAACTGCCCCCTTCACATAGTCGACTCTTTGCTCAAGCAATTTGACCTTGAACAACAAGACTTGTATCGCATAGATGGCCCCGTAAACCTTAGCCGACTTATGGCTGTATTAGAATTGGTTGATCGTCCGGATCTGATGTACGCTCCTTTTTCTCCGGGATTACCTAGAAAGCTAGCAAGCTCTGGGGGGTTATTCGAAGCTATTCGTCAGCGTGATTATTTGCTCATGCATCCTTTTGAAAGTTTTTCGCCGGTTATTGATTTATTGAGCGAAGCGGCGAAAGACCCAAACGTTGTGGCAATTCGTCAAACACTTTATAGAACTGGCTCTCGTTCACCTATTGCCAATGCCTTAGTTGAAGCGGCACGTAACGGCAAAGAAGTTACCGTCGTTATCGAATTACGTGCACGTTTCGACGAAGCGGAAAACTTGGCATTAGCAAGCCGCTTACAGGACGCTGGAGCCATCGTGGTTTATGGGGTCGTACGTCATAAGACTCACGCTAAAATGATACTAATCGTCCGTAGAGAAGGAGCAGACCTAACTCGCTACGTTCACCTAGGAACTGGGAACTACCATGCAGGTAATGCTCGCCTTTACACAGACTATAGTTTTATGACTTGCAATAAAGAAATTGGCGATGATGTTCATCGCGTCTTTCAGCAACTCACAGGCATGAGCAAAGAATTGAAAGTGAAAAAATTATTGCATGCTCCATTTACCTTACGTGACCGCCTGTTAGATATGATTAACAGAGAAGCTGAAAACGCACTGAAAGGTGATCCATCTCGCATCATTATTAAAGTCAACTCATTAACTGAGCAGAGACTCGTTCAGTCACTTTATAAAGCCTCTCAAGCAGGTGTCAAAATAGACTTAATTGTTCGTGGTATCTGCACTCTACGTCCAGGTATTAAAGGCATTTCATCTAATATTCGAGTACGAAGTGTTATTGGACGCTTCTTAGAACACACTCGTGTGTATTATTTCTATAACAATCGTAATCCCCAAGTTTACCTTTCTAGTGCGGATGGCATGGACAGAAATCTAAACAACCGAATTGAAGTAGCCTTTCCCCTTCAGGATTATAAACAAACCCGCCGAGTGAAAAAGGAACTTGAGTACTATTTAACGGATAATACACAAAGCTGGATTCTTCAAAGCGATGGTTCGTATCAGTTATCCAAACCACGAAAAGGTGAATATCGCAGTGCACAACGTGCATTACTTAGCGAATTAGCTGATAACACTCGATAATAGTTTAAGAGCATACTTAAGCATCGAAGCCCAGATTGATAAGCTGGGCTTTTTTGTGAATAAAAACAGAACTTCTCCTCACCTCTTATACCAGTCAATATACAGAAAATCTTAACTTTACTCTCAACCTAACCTTAGATCACTTACTAAACTTAGAAATACGACCGTACTCTATCCACTAACGACAACTGTATATAAAGTAGACAAAAACAGACATACAATGAGTAAGAATAATGAAAGATTTATTCACTAGAAACAGGACAATCCTATGAAAAAATTCTCAAAGTTGTTTTTACCCCTAGCATTAGTACTACCTCTTGCCGTACAGGCACAAACAGTTGAACTAACCACAATGAATTGGTCACCATTTTATGGAGAAAGTTTAAATAAAGGAGGCTTCATTACTGCCATTGTTCAAGAAGCACTTGTTGAATCTGGCTATGACAGCGAAATCGAATTTACTGGATGGCAAACAGCTCTAGACACGACAAAAATTGGCAAAAAAGATGCTCTAGTAGGTGCCTACTATTCTGAAGAACGAACAAAAGATTATCATTTCTCAATACCTATTTATACGGTTCTTATAGGTTTAATCAAAAAGCCAGATTTTCAACTGGATAATTACTCTTCATTCGAATCTATTGACCAATACAATATTGCAAAATTAAAAGGCTCTGTAATTGGCAAATCATTTGATAACTTTGCATTCACAAATCTAAGAGAATACCCAGAAGTGGCAGATGCTGTAAAAGCATTAAACTCTGGTGAAGTTCAGCTGTATGCAGATAATCTAGCTGTTGCAAAAGAGGCTGCTAAAGAAGAAGGAATTGATGGATCTCAACTGCAAATTCTTATGCCTCCGCTGGAAGAAAATGACTTATATCTATTGATTTCAAAATCGATTCCAAACGGTGAAGCAATACGCGACGCATTTAACAAAGGACTAATCTCACTCCAAGCATCTGGTCGCTATAACGAGATCTTAACAGAATTTAATCAACAATAAATTGACCGCTCCTCTGAAATGCAACTCTAACGCCATCATGCGGATCTGCTTTCAGAGGAATTACCTCAAAACTGAATATTTCCTTCCACTAAGCCTGCGTAACCCTCCCTTTATCCTGATTCATGCCATCTTGATATTGGAATCGCGCTGACGCGTTGAGCTTGCGAAACAGGCGCCAGCGAAACAATGCAAGATGACATTTCCTACAGACAAAAAACTCCATACGCACGAGGAAGCAATTCTATTACACCGCCAATACGAAAAAACCCCGCCCTGCTTGGCAGGACGGGGTTCTTTTCAATATAAAGCTTGACGACGACCTACTCTCACATGGGATCTCCCACACTACCATTGGCGATGGCGCTTTTCACTTCTGAGTTCGGGATGGGATCAGGTGGTTCAACGCCTCTATGATCGTCAA